>CAYYZD010000027.1:0-12037 GCA_964476035.1 uncultured archaeon | reverse complement strand
CTTTCTTAATAAACTATAATTCGTAAGGGTGGCGTCATAGCCAGGTTTTCCGATGGGGAATTGTGTCGCCTCACCTCTAGACCACGGGCCCTTTTGAAATATTTGATTAATTTGTCAACTTAGTCTCCTGCTTTTTCAATACGTTTGAGAATATTAATATTTTGCTGTGAGTTTTACTGAAAGTTTTATATTTGGTTAGTGTATTGAGAGAGAGAGGAAGCTATGAAGATAGATGGTGGTTGTATGCCTAAGGAGATTAAAAACGCAGAGAAGTTTCTGGAAATCGCCAAGAGAGCGATCGAGTGTAGAGTTAAGCGTCTTGGTGACGTCGTTAAGTTGAAATTAAGAACTAAGAGGTACTTGTATACTTTGAAAACTACGCCTGAGGAAGCGGAAAATCTTTTAAAGAGAATTCAATGCGAGATTGTCGAGCTTTAACTTAAGAGATTATCAGCGAGATAAAGAGGAAAGCTATTGCTAACAATGATGGTAATGGTAATCCCGGAACTATGTGTTCTTTTTCCAATATTTTGCAAGTTATTAATAGCCCTAGAAGCATGCCAGCGAACGTCATAATAATTGGTATTATTGAATAGCTTGTTATTACACGTACGTTGAGAGCTGTGTAAAATATGAGATCTCCTAAACCTATTTCCGCATATTGACTTGTATAAGTTAAGGTTAATGTGTCAAATTGGCCTTGTTTTTCCTCGATAGTTTCCATTATGCTTCGAATTGGTCCCTTTTTCACAGAATAGATGTCATAAAGTGATAGGGCTATCAAAGTAAATGTTAAGGTGAGAATTGGCAGCGAGATGCCGAGTAGGAAGCCCATCAATGATGAGAAGAGTATTATTGTGATTTTTTTAGCTTTTCTAGATCTAGAGAACACCGATATATATGTAATGAAAAAAGCTGAAAGAAAGGGTGGTAATATGTAGATAAATAAGTTGATTACTTGAACTCCTAAAATTATCAGGATTTCGTCTTCAAGTAGCAGTATGGCGAAAAGAGATGTGAAAAAATAGAAAACTGTAAAAATCGATTTTAAAATGTTAATTTTTGCCTTGCGAAATAATATATATAGGAAAAATCCCCCGATAAAGGCAATAGAAATGTAGAGAATCATGTTTAGGAAAGCTCCCGTCGCGCCCATTTTGGATTCCGAAAAGGGTACTGCTTCTATTTCTACGCTTGAAAATTTATGTATTAGTGCAAATATTATTGAGATGGCAGCTGTAGAAACGGTAGGAGGTACGAGATGAAGTGCTGCTGTTCTCCAGTTTGTACTCAATAAACTCACCTAGAACTCTAGTTTATACTCAAACTTTAATAATGTTTTGAAATGTTTTTTAATGGGTGAAAAGTTTGAGTGAGGCATCGCTCTCAAAATTCTTAAACTTGCCGGTGAAGAATGAAAAAATGGAGAAAATAGGAGAAATAGTAGATATTTTAGCTAAAAAGGATAGTGGAAAAATTATTGGTATACTTATTAAGCTAAACAAATTTAATGAACTTTTGGATAAATTACCAAAGGACGAGAATGGATACGTTGCTGTTCCAATTTCGGCGGTCAAAGTGAATGAGAACTTTATATCTTTAAATGAAAGAAAAATAAAGGTACTGTTGATCCGTGCAAGACGCCACATAACCTAAATGAGGTGAAAAAATTGGACATAGAGATAATACTGAGAAAAAAGGTTGACTTAGAGGGAAAGATTTTCATTACCGGGTTTCATGGCATTGGTTACACCGGGTATATTGCGGTAAATCATATAATAGAGTCTACTAAAGCTAAACTTCTAGGTTATGTTACAACCGAACAGTATCCACCTATAGTTTCCCTTAATGAAAGTAGAGTGCTTACACCCTATGAACTTTTCCTATATAAGGACTTTATATTGTTTCTTCCAAGATTTCAACCAGCCCCCTCTGAGCAAAACGATTTAATGAAAGTTTTAACCGATTGGACTGTCGAGAACCGATTTAAGGAAGCCGTTTTAATAGGTGGATTAGATAATAAGTTAAGGACTGGCGAAGAAAAATTAAGAGTTGTTCCAACCTCAGAATTTAAAGTGAATAATAATGGAGTTCACCTAAAAAAATTGGATAAGAACTTATATGTCGTAGGACCCTTGGCAATTCTTCTAGCTTACTACGAAATCAGAAATTTCCCTGCAATTGCTTTATTACCATATGCACAAAGAGGAAGACCTGATCCGTTGGCTGCTGCAACAGCTATCCAAGTGATCAATCAGTTATATGGTCTTGATATATCAACAGAGCAGCTTATTAAGGATGCAAAACAAATAGAGCAAGAAATTGCTCAACTTAAGGAACAAGAGGAAAAAGTGCAAAAGGAACCTGGATCACTAGCAATGTATGTTTAGACGTTACTAAACTAAGACGAAAATGATAGCATTGCTAAGAGGGCTAAGTTATGAATATCAAAGATTTATTGAAAAATGCTTATTTACTTCAACTTAAAAATAGCTTTTTTACCGTTAAAAGCTTGTCAAAACTTATTGGAAAGAGCTACAGTAGAACTTCATCCATTTTGAGGGAACTTCAAAGAAAAGATTACATTAAGATTTTGGAGAAACGAAATAGAGGGGAAGTTAAATATGTTGTGAGTGAAAGTGGAAGAAGACTATTTAAAGTTGTTTTAACCGCTGGTACTTATGATATTATTCATACAGGACATTTAAAGACGTTAGAAGAAGCAAAAAAACGTGGGGATATTCTCATAGTTGTGGTGGCAAGGGATAAAACTGTTGAAAAAATAAAAGGTCATTTACCAATAATACCGGAAAATCAACGAAAAACTATTGTTCAATCGCTTAAACCGGTTGATCTTGCAATTTTGGGATCTGAAAAAGATTTTTTGGAGCCTATTGAGAAAGTGGATCCAGATTTAATTGTTCTTGGAAGAGATCAGCCAGTTAATAAAAGAAAATTAGAAAAAGAACTAGGAAAACGTCGACTTCGATGCAAAGTAATAAGACTTCGGGTATGGGATTCTTCTCCACTCGCGAAAACTTCTAAAATAATAGAGAAAATCAACGAAACTTTTCAAATTTCTAATATTTAGCAAATTGCCTCATATCTATCGTCAAAACTACAATGTCTCCATCGTTTAGGTTTAAGGCTTCTCTAAGGCAGACTGGAGCTATAACTTCTAGAACGTCATCGCCATAATGAGTTCGCTGGGCAAATATGATTGCCCCCAATATCTCATCGTTGATAAGAACTGGATAGCAAGTAGCATCACCGTATGTTCTTAAATTATTTTTAAACCCGCTTATCTTGATTCCAGAAAAGGATTTTAACATTTTTCTAATTTCTAGATCGGCTTTGTTCTTTAATCTTAAATTAAGTGTTCCGGGATATGGAACAAACCCCAATTTTTCTGAGATTTGTCTTTTATATGGTTCTAGGGACAAGTAAAATCGTCCCTCACCTAGTCCAGTAAATACTTGTCCCTCCAACTTTATTATTGCTGGTTTTTCTTCGAATATTGTTTTTAATCCATAATATAGCTCTTTTAAGAGGTCTTCTCCCTTTTTGGTGATTTTAATTAGCTGTCCTTGTCGTTTGATCTCTCTTGATATATATCCTAGTTTTTCCAGTTCTTGTAGGCGTCTTGAGGCTGTTTGCTGACTTACATTTAATTCTTTACAAAATTTTGTTGATGAAACTTCAATGGATTGTTTAATTGCGCCTTTCTTGGCCAATAGGAAAAGGGTGAACCATAATTTATCATCCAATTTTAACACCTTCTTTGACAAGTCTTCTTTCCAGTGTTGCAGTAATGTGCGCTTGTCTTATCGGCTCAGGTAGTTTATATTTCTTACACATATTAAGTGTGATTTTGATAGCTGTTTTTAATGTTACACGGTGACCTACACTTACAAATATTGGTTTTGTATTCTTTTTAGTCCATAACGCTGCTCCAATAATTTCATCCTTATCGTAGATTGGGGCCCAATTATCTTTTCTTTCACCAATACTGCCACATAGTAGCTTTTTAGCTACACCTATTGTTGGAACATTAAGTACAACCCCTAAATGGCTTGCAGCGCCGAGTCTATACGGATGGAGCCGTCCTTGGGCATCAACCATAAAAATATCTGGTAGTTCTTTAAGCTTTTTTATAGCGCTGATCATTGGATGACATTCTCTAAATGATAGTAATGTTGGAATATAGGGGAATTTTACTTTGACAACATTTGCAGTCCTTTCTTTAACCGTTAAAGTATCGTAATCTACTATTACTGCTGCTGCGATGGCATACTCACCTACATAAGCAACATCAACTCCTCCGACTGTTCTAGGAGGATTAGGAAAATCATCCCTTTCAACAACCATTTGGGCAAGTAATCTTTGGGCCTTTCTAGCTCTTTCAATAGAAAAGCCTTTGATTTTCATAGAACCACCATGTAAGGGGATTGTGTTTACAAAGGGGAACCAAGCTCTTAGACAATACATCCCAAATTCGGCTGAGTTTCAAAATAAATATTTAATCGATAAATGTTTTACATGTTTAGTTTTTCTGTAAGTGATCGTATTCCCTTAAGGAGACGATTCCTATGTATAGCATTTGTAAGGTCTCCACGTGTTTTTTCAAGTATATTTCGCGCAACATCACACTTATGTCTTAGACCAGGAACAATGGCATTCGGGTATCCTAAGGTTGACAAAGCTTCATAAATTTCCTCTATGACTTCTAAGAAAAATTCTCCTTGTTCTAACTGATCTTTTCGAATAGCATCAAGTATTTGTCTCCTCAGTTCTCCGACCACGTCACCTAACCCTAGAAGATATGGAACATATGGAACATTTAGATCTTCAGGGGACGGTATTTTGCTTTTCTCTAAAATAGAGAGAAGTATAGCAGCCTCAACGTATTCTTGGTAGGCGGAATAGACATAACCACTGAAATATATGTCTGGATGGTCTCTTAATTCTGATGCTAGGCTTTCAAGCTTTTTCTTAACTTCATTAATTATGCTTTTTGCGCTTTCTAACTCTCCTTTGTGAATAGCTCTAATAGCCTCAGCTGCCAGTCTAATCGTTTCTCTAGTGATTTTTAGAGCGTTTTCCCTTACTTGGTCTTTTTCATCAAGCACCTTTCTAATTTTACCAATAATATCCTCAAGCATAGAAACCCTCTCCCAGCCTCCATAAGTTATTACTGGTGTGTGCATATAAGTTCATCTTTCATCTAAAGTTTAGATAACATTACAGCAAGTTTTTCTTGAACTGCCCACGATCCGTATAAGAGCCCCCTTCTTGCTAGATCACCTAAAATTTTCTTAGTTTTACTATCAATCTTTCCGGGTGGATAGTTTTCAAGAGGGGTTCCAGGAAGAGGCATAAAGATATGAGCATGGATTCTACATCCTTTACTAGTTAAATATTTAATCATGTCGAGGGTTAGTTTTCTGTCTTCATCGTTCTCAAATGGGAAACCAAAGATAAAATCAACATCAGGAGTAAAATTATAATCGATTAAATTATCGACAGCAAAGTAAATATCTTCCACCGTATGACCTCTATTAATAATGTTTAAAATTCTTTGACTTCCACTTTGAGCACCAATAATAATTCTATTGTTTGAAACATATTTAGAAACGACGTCTAAAACCTCTATAGTAACAAATTCAGGTCTAACTTCCGATGGAAAAGTGCCAAAATATATCCCCTTAAGCTCCTTTATTTGAGAAATAGATTTTAGTAGCTTTTCGATTTTTTCAGGCTCAGGTTTCGTGCCAGAGTTACTCCCATACGCAAAGGAGTTTGGAGATACAAACCACATTTTATCATAGCCACGTTTAACCGCAGCTTTCACCCATTTTACCACACAATCTATACTTCTATGCCTCATTTTAAAACCGAAAATTCGAGGAGTTTGACACATCTTACAACCAAAGGGACAACCTCTACTAATTTCGATTGGAGCAAACAGATCATATTTGGTTGAGAACGGGGGAAAATTGTCCAAATTAACTATACTTTCAGGAGGATTTTGCTGGAATCTGCCAGATGGTTCGAGAAAAGCAATACCCGGTATGTCTTTCCACTCTTTTCCTTTACTTATTCTGTAAAGTAATTCTTGGAAGCTTTTTTCTCCTTCGCCGACAACAACGGCGTCAAATCCGGCTTCTAGGACTTGTTTTGGACGAGCTGTTGGATGCGGACCGCCAGCAACCAGAAATACGTTGCCCCCAAATCTTTCCCTAATTTTCTCAACCTCTTCTCTTACATTCGGAAATTGAGTAGAGGGGATGGAGTAAGCAACTACGCAAAAATCTTCTTTGTTAAGAACTTGCTGAATGTCTTGGAGAACATTTGTTAGAAAAGAAACTTTTAAATTCTTTAGCCTTGTGTCTACTTCTAAAGCTCCCATCAATGCTGCAAATGAATACTTGTTCCACTTGGTATATCTTAGAAGGAGAGAGATCATAAAAGGCCCTCACTACTATGATTAAATAAGAATTTTTATCAGTATTGATAGACTTGATCTTAAACAATTGTAAATCTCAAAGTTATGCTAAGTTTATTTCGCGGATCTAAGTAGTAAAGGACATGTTTGGATATAGGGTTTGCTTGGTCGTAATCGCAAGTAAAAAGTAGTGTTGGTGGGAAGTGTTAATTGGGAAAAAGGAAAATGAAAATCAAAGAGGTTTTTAACAAAATCTTATGGGATCCTAGAGAAAGAGAGAAAATAGAAGAATATGAGGTAACATTTATACATAGAGGTGCTCTCCAAGATCGGAAAACTATTCCAGTAACTATGATTAAGGAAGTAAAGTCATCTATGTTCATCTATATAAATGAGAATGGAGAAGAAACGTATATTCCTTTTCACAGGATATTAGAAATAAGAAATAGAAGTACTGGAGAAATATTATGGTCAAAGAGGATGCGTGAAGATAATGAATCCATTTACGAGAATTAAACCTATACAGGATGCTAATAAATTTATAGATATGGCATTTCGTAGAGCATCAAAAGTAGAACCTTCACTTCCACAAAAACTGCCACCATTATTAAAAGCTAAGAAAAGAGAGGAAGCGAGAGTTAGAAAAGTAGCTCAATTTCTTCACGATAGATTCAATAACATCGTAAAACAGTTTCCAAAGATAAACGATCTTCATCCCTTTTATAGAGATTTGACAGACGTTCTTGTTGGAGTGGATAATTTAAAAAAATATTTGGCTTCGCTGCGAGGGGCGGCAAAAGTCATTATGAAAATAGCAAATGAACATATAAGAAATATAAGAAGGGCTACGGATCCTAATGAGGCAGCAAAAGAACGGAAGGCAGCATACGGGAGAATAGCTTCCTTCGTGAAAAAACTAAATGAAAGACTTATCTTTCTGGAAGACGCCAGATCGAAACTTAAAAGATTACCCTCAATAGACCCTGATATGCCAACAATTGTAGTTGCTGGTCCACCTAATGTAGGGAAAAGCACTCTAGTTAGAGTTGTCTCAACCGCGAAACCCGAAATAGCAACTTATCCATTTACCACAAAAACACTTATACTAGGACATTTTAAAGCAGATAATAAAAAATATCAAATTTTAGATACGCCAGGACTTTTAGATAGACCTCTTAGTGAACGTAATAAAATAGAATTGCAGGCAATAATGGCCCTTCGCCATGTAGCAAGCATAATAGTATTCATGGTGGATCCTTCAGAAACTTGTGGATACTCCTTAGATATGCAACTTTCCATATATGAAGACATTAAAGAGTCTTTCAACATTCCAATAATACCTACAATAAATAAAGTGGATATCTCAGCACCAGAGATGATAGAAAAGGCAAAAAATGTGGTTGGAGACGACGCTATAGAAATGGCTGCTATAAAGGGATTGGGAATAAAAGAATTAATGGAGAGGTTTCAGTCTTTTCTAGAGAAAGAAGCTTTATAGATTGGGCATTAACCATTTGGTTCCGATTATTAGTATGAATTCGCTAAAATTCATTACGACTTATTTAAATTTTCTTGATACCCCAATTCCTTTACAGAATATTTTTATATAGTTGTTTTCCTTTTCGACTGCAAATTTTGCTCTGGCGATATCTCCACAAAGTTTCATCGCTGTCTCAGCATGTGAGGTTAGTTCTTTAGCCACTATATAGGATTCTCCTTTTGCTAATGACATATAAATAATGAGATTATCTAATGCATGGTCGTCTACTGGAACTTTGCTTCTTAAAGCTTTTATTAGTTTTTCCGCTGCTTCTTGTCCGACTATTTCAGCTTTTTTACCACGTTCCCCTATGGAGTCTCCTCCGACAATACCAGTATCTGTTATTGCCCATAAGACTATGCCACTCCCCTTGCCTGGACTCGGCGTCTTAGTATCTATTTCGATTTCCACATCTTCGTATCCGGCTTTTCTTAAAACTTGTTTGGCACTGTTTGCTTGTCGAACCGCTACGTGGGAAGGCAAATTGGAACAGTAGGAAATACCTCTAATCTCTTTAATTTCATTAAATTTATCCAATTTAATTGGGGAAAGGGAATCAACAGGTTTGACTCGTGCTTCTACGAGACCCCCACCCCTTGGGTAAAATCCTCTTCTTAAAATTCTAACTTCTGCGTTTACTCCCATCTTTTTGAAAAGTGGGAGAAGAACTTCTTTAAAATACGGGACAGGAGGGCTCCATCTAACGGATGTGCCGCCAATCATTCTAAGTGTTGCCATACCGGTGGCAAAAGTTAAAACTGGAAGCGATGCTTGAAGAACAAGTGAGATACTCCCAGCAGTTCCAATATTCATGTTGTAGTTTCCACCTTTTGGTGAAGTTTTAGGCTTAAATGTCACAGTCATTGATCCAACTTTTAGCCCTTCAATTTCAGCATCAACTATGGAAGCTATGAGTTTAACAGCGGTCATGTGTTGAGGACGAAGACCTGGGTTGGACCTTTTCGCTCTAATGTTAAAAACTTTGATCGGGACACCAAGTATTGCTGAAAGGGCAACGCTATAGCGTAGCAATTGTCCACCGCCTTCTCCGAAACTTCCATTTACTTCTATCATATTATTTCACCTCAATTGTTAACGGAACCATGATTTTAAATTTAGAAGATAGCTATGTTTCTAAATGTGTGTTAAGGTTAATGGCTAGTGCGGTATAATTATTTCACCCAATGTTCCATATGTAATTAATAGGTTGGGGTTTTAAGGTGTTTGTTTTGGAGGACGTAGAGATATTCCAGGCATTAAGAGGTCTTGGATTGACGGAATATGAAATAAGAGTATATATCACTTTGTTAGAAAACGGCTCTTTGACAGCGGCTGAAATTAGTTCTATTTCAGGCATACCTTATAGTAGAATTTATGAGGTTTTAACTCGTTTGGAGAAAAAGGGCTGGATAGAGGCTTTAAGTGGTAGGCCTAAACTTTATAAGCCTCTTCCACCTTCTGAAGCTGTCAAAATCATTAAAATTGAACTAGAGCGGCAACTAGAAAACTATGAAAACATTATAATCGAAAGACTGCAACCTCTTTACGAAAAACAGGTACTAGTTGAAAGACCAGATGTCTATATCATAAGAGGCGCTGAAAACATTCTAGCCAGAGTAATAGAGATGTTCGAAGGTGCTAAGAAAAAGTTAATGATATCTATGAGTAACATACGAACGGAAGATGTTAAAGTAATTGAGGATGCTCTTCGAAACTTGAAGTTTCGGAACATTAAAATCGAGATACTGACTTCATGTGACTCCAGTCTTGAAGTTTTGTCTAGATTAAGTAAGTACGGTGAGGTTCGAGTGAGAGATCGACTGTATGGTGGTGGTGTTATTGTCGATGATCACGAAGTAATGCTACTTTTAACTGGTAAAGGAAAAAATACTACTTTAGCTATTTGGAGTACTCATATTGAACTAGCCACTTTAGCTAGAGATTACTTTTACTATTTATGGAATATGCCGGATACAATTAAGTTCAAAGGTGGTTAAAGTAACTGTCTACATTTACATGGAGAAAAGAGAAAATTTATGGGTAGCTGCTGGCTTTACAGGAGAGTTAAAGTTAGCGTATTCAACTTTACCGTCATCGAGCGTTACGCATGTACTACAATCTCTTATTTTAACTTTACGTTCCAGAAAGGCTCCAATTATTAAAATTCCATCTACAATTGTAAAAGAGAACCAACTGCCCTTCAATAAAACTTTAATTTCGAAATATTCGCCATCATTGATGAATAGAGGTTTTTTAATGACTGCTCGCAGAATGCTAGATAAATTGTATGCCGTTTGGAGAGGTAACAGAGTATTCTTTTCCAGAGATGAAATATCACTCGGTAAAGTTTCTGAATTTGCTAAGAAAGTTCTTTTTCTAACGATGAAAGTCCCCAGGGGATTTGTAACCAGTTATGGGGAAATAGCTCGGTTTTTGGGGAACAAGAAATTTTCTAGGGCAGTTGCCAGAATCCTCTCAAAAAATCCTATTCCATTGGCTATACCGTGTCATCGAGTAGTATATTTTGATGGTCGGCTCGGCGGTTTCTCTGCGGAAGACGGTGTTCGTGTTAAAAGACAGTTACTGGAAAGAGAAGGTGTACAATTTACGTTAAGTGGTAAAGTGCGTCAAGAGCATATAGTAGGAGTGAACAATCTAGATCCTTAGATTATTTTTACTACTATCTTCGCTCCTTCTTTCACATTTAGTTTTTGAGCTGCATTTCCTTGATTGATAGAAATTTCAAGAAAATTACTGCTTCCAATTATAGCTAAGAAATCTCCTTTCTTTACTTCATCATATGCTTTACAAATCCTTAATACCTTTTCTAGTTTATCATTAAGTAATATTTTTATCTTATCTCCCTCGTTTATACCTGTTTTTTCCAAGATTTCGCTGTAGATATTGGTAACTATATTACCAAAGCCGTCTATGTAGATGATTTCCCCCTCAACTTGATTTTTTCGTACATGTGGCTCTGAGAAACTCAAAGTTTCGTATTTTTCGAGTGGAGGCCCAAAATCTTCTATTGGAACTCCGTTAGCTAAGTGAGCTGCTGCAGGTGCAAAGATGTCTCTTCCGTGAAAGGTGTGAGAAACTCGCGGTAACATGTATTTTTTGTTTGTTATTTGCACTACCTCCCTTATTCCTTCCCTTAATGCTGCTAGTGTAAGGAGACCATTATCAGGGCCAATGTAAAAGCTTCTCTTAGTTTCTATGATGATCGCTTTTCTAATTGTTCCAACTCCTGGATCAACTACACCAATATGTATTGTACCTTTAGGAAAAAAGGGAGCACTCGCTGCTAGGATGTAGGCTCCTTGCCTAATATCAAATTTTCTAATTTCATGTGAAATATCCACTATATTGGCATCTGGGCAAATGGAGAGTATCACTCCTTTCATAGCACTAACATAAGGGTCTTTTAATCCGAAATCTGTCAATAGAGTTATTATTTTTTTCATCTGGCCTTTCTTCCTCCGAATTCTTCAAGAAGCTTTTCATAAACTTCTCTTTCGTTTCCTTTGGATAAATGGTAAAGTCTTTCAACTATTAGCTCGGGAGTTGAGCGGGCAAGATAATTGTAGATGGGATTCCTGTCAACTATTAGGTTTAGGTTTTCATCCAAGCCGCTAGCTTCGATTCCATCCACCCTGACAGGAACTTTTACAACTTTCATCACTTCTTCGGCTAAATGGCTGATAAATATAGCGCATGTGTTTTTACTAGCATATAGGAGTTCTAATATACCTGCGATAACCTTCGCCGCCGCACCGGGTTCGGTAATGGCTTCTAACTCGTCGACAAGCACTAACTTTTTCTTAGGGCTTGTAATGACTTTAGCGAAGTTTTTAAGCGTTGCTTCAAATGCTCCAGCATCCATAATGCCTCTTGACCGAGAGAAAAGATATATTTCATCAAAGGGACACATATAGACTTCTTCTGCGGGAACTGGAAAACCCATTTGCGCCAAGATGACTATTTGGGCGATTAAGTTAAGTAGCGTAGTTTTTCCACCGCTATTTGCACCACTTAGGACAATAATTCTTTCT
>CAYYZD010000026.1:0-12061 GCA_964476035.1 uncultured archaeon | reverse complement strand
TTTCTTTTTTCAAAAATTCTTGCAACCTCGCAATTTTTCCATGTAAGGCTTTAACCTCATTCCTTAAATTTACAATTACATCATTATACGTGTCTGAGGCCGCAACACGTTTCTCCAAACTCTCAATAGTAGAGGTATATTTTTCAACTAACGTCTGAACATACTTAACAACGGATCTAGATAGATCGGAGTGAAAGTCAGCAAAGTAACCCAAAATAACGTCCTTAAATTCAGAAAAGGTTATTTCTTCAATGCTTCGAGATGCGTAACGGTCTATAGCGCTTCCAAGTTTCTTCTCCCATCTACTACGAATATCGTACATAATCCCAAGAAGCTTCAAAACTACTCTCCTAGACCTCTTTCCAAGATCTTCTTCCATCGCACATCACACCGCTACAAACTACAAAACCCTTCTATCCATTAAATAATCTTCCTCTGCTTGGGCAATGAAATCCTATAAAAGCGCAATTCATCTAAAAAACTATCAAAATCCACCAAAAAAGAATTTAACTTAAAAATGGGAATAACAGGAACATCAAAGTCGAACATAACCTTTTCTTGAAATAAAGTGACTAAAAGGGGAACCAGAATTCCTTTTCCCCAATCTTCAATACCTAAATCTAGTATATATTTGTTAAGTGCACCGCTAAGAAACTTAACCCTTTCAACATGTTTCTTAATGGCATGTCTTAGGCTAGAAGCCTTGCCGGAACGAATGCCCCAATGCTTAGCATCAATACACAAAATAAAAGGTTTTCGCAAACCTAAAACGTCTATTTCGCCTCTACCAGATCTATGTTTAAACCGAAAATTCAGAAACGATTTAAATCCACAATTCTCAAGAATGTCAGAACAGAAAGCTTCAAACTCCCTCCAAGTCAGTAAACGAGAAATTTTTTCAACATCGCAACCCAAATTAGCGGCAAAACACGCCAACTTCAGTCTTCTTTCACCATCTACAACCAACTTTCTCCCATTAGCAGCCACCAAATTTTCCCTAGTCAACTTATCAATAACTCTCTCAATTATACTCCGGGCAAAACCACTACATACTACGATGTCTTCAAGAGAAAAGTCTCTAACAGTTCTTGTAAGCCTTAAAATACAGAGCACAATGTCCCTTTCAAAAATCATAATCCAAACCCTTCGTAATAAATTTAAACTACTTTAAACATGGAAAAATCAAATTTAAATACAACGCAAAATCAACCGCCATTTATCCCGATCTCCAGTATAAAATTATTAATATTAGCTCTAAATTTCTTAGCAATAACAATAAAACCGTATAACATGTGAGTACAATTATCCCAAGTGAGATGAATGAGGGATATAAGTGCCATTAGTTTTCCAAAACTCGAAGTACCGCGAAATGTTTACTAAAGCAAAGCAAATTGCAGAAAATTATCTTAACCTGAAACAAAAAACACTAATAGTGTGTCATGGAGATGGAGACGGAGTAAGCAGCGGAGTACTAACATACATAGCTCTATGGAAACATGGATGCCCCATAGAATACATTGTAACAAGAGAACTAACATCACACACGCTAATGCAAATAAATGAAAAATACACGGAGGAAAACTGCAAAAGAATAATATTTTGCGATATAGGAGCTGGAAAAGAAAGCGAAATAGCAAAACAATACTCAAATTATCTAATTTTAGATCATCATGAGCCCGAATTAAAACGTTCACAGAGGCAACTAAACCCAATACACCATAATATAAATGATCTGACTGAATGTTCTGGAAGTGTAACAGCTTACCTTGCAATATACCACCTATATGATGAAGAGTTTTGGACGACAAGATGGGGAAAATGGATAACAGCACTAGCAGTATTAGGTGCGGTAGCAGATCTGCAAAACATAAAATACGGCCGCCTAATAGGATTAAACAGAGAAATATTAAAATTTGCTAAACAAATCGAAGCTGTGGAGTACAAATTTGACATAGGTTTCTACGGCCGGTTTACAAGACCAATACCCGTAGCAATAGCTTATCACAGCCCAAAGCTACCAGAACCACTAAATAATGTTACAAAATGTGCAGCATGGCTCAAAAAACAAGGCATACAATTAACAGAAGAAAGATACAACGGAACATATTGGAGACGAATCGTAGACCTGAACAAAGAAGAAAAGCAACAATTACTAAACATTATCGAAAAGCATTTAAGAGAAACGGTGAAGCCCGGAACCCTACGAGAATATTTAGAATCCATAAAAAACGAAGTATACGACATAACAGTATTCGAAGAAACAGAACTCAAAGAATTCAGCTTAGATCCGAGAGAAATTGCAACATTCCTAAACAGCTGTACAAGGCAGGGAGATAATGAAACTGCATTCAACCTACTTTTCGCAGCATACGATGCCGTAGAAAAAGCAGCAAAGCACTACAAAACATACAAAGGAATAATAAGAGAAGCTTTAGAGGCAGTTCGAGAAGGACTAATAGAATCTAAATACTACAAAAACTTCGTATTCTATAACTACGGTAATCTCATAAACGAAAAAACTACAGGAATAATAGCAACAAACCTCCTAAAACAAAAAATTTCAAAAGAGCAAAAACCACACGTAGTAGCCGCTATGCATACGGATCCAAAAATGCACGGAATGCTGAAAATAAGCTTTAGAGCCCCACTAAACTACCAAGAACTCAAAGACAAGCAGGGAAAACAACTCAACATAGGAGAATTCTTCCAACAATTAAGAGAGAAATTAAAGCAAATAGATCCTAGAATAGACGGAGGAGGACACAAAACTGCAGCAGCCATAACCATACCCACAAAACAAGTGAAACATGTTCTTGAACAATTAGACAAATACCTAGATCAATACATAAACATCAAAGGTGCAAATTCTTGACAAAAGACGAAAAACAAAAAATAAGAGAATACATCTGGAACAAAATGGAAAGAGAAGGAATAGCCAGATTTCCCCTACCCTGTAAGGGTCGAATACCAAACTTCATCGGAGCTGAAAAAGCAGCTGGAAAGCTTAGACAGTTACCAGAATATAAAAACGCAAAAATAATCTTTTGCAATCCCGATTCCCCCCAAAGACCCGTAAGGGAAATGATATTAAGAGACAATAAAATCCTTGTAATGGCTACACCCAGATTAAAAGAAGGTTTCCTAATCCTAGATCCGTCAAAAATCCCCAAAAACAAATATAGGGAAGCATCCACTATTCGAGGCGCTTTCAAGTGGGGTACAAAAACTCACCCCTCTAAAATAAAAATCGACATAAAAATCACAGGTTCAGTTGCGGTGTCTCCCAAAGGAGGCAGAGTGGGCAAAGGAGGCGGTTATAGTGATCTAGAGTACGGAATTCTAAAGGAGTATGGAGCAGTAGATGAGAGAACCCCCATTATCACTACAGTTCACGACATTCAAGTAGTCGATAACATTCCAATGACAGAACACGACATGCCTATAGACATTATAGTAACACCAACAAAAATAATTAGAACGAATACAAAATATAAAAAACCAAGAGGAATCCTATGGGAACACCTTACAAAAGAAAAAATTGAACAAATTCCGTTGATAAAGCATCTTAGAAAAAGCACAAATCCTTAATCCATAAGCCCTCTTTAAGCATGATCAAAACGGTGAATGTAGTATGTAGGTTGTTAAACGTCTTCTATGCCTTGTTCTGTTATTCTAAAAACTGCTTCACCTTCTGGTAAGTAAGGACTATCCACTAACCTAGCAATTCTCCTCTCCTGCTTACTCTTCCTTAAATACACTCTTGTTGTGCATGAATGGGCAAGAATATGGCCACCTGTAGCCTCTGTAGGGTCGCCGAAGAAAACGGCAGGCTTAGCCATAACCTGATTTGTCACAACAACAGCCACGTTAAAAACTTCGGCAATACGAAGCAAACTGTGCAAATGTTTATTTAATTTCTGTTGCCTTTCGGCTAACATTCCCCTGCCACCATACTCGGCCCTAAAATGTCCCATAACGCTATCAACAATCAATAAACCAATATTCATCTCAGGAATTAATTCTTTAGACTTTTCAACAAGTAACATTTGGTGGTCAGAGTTATAGGCCCTAGCAGCCAAAACCCTCTTTAAAACTTCTTTTGGATCTAAATTAAAACGTGGGGCCATTTGAACAATGCGTTCAGGCCTAAAAGTGCCTTCGGTGTCGATATAAATAACTCCACGTTCTAAACCACCTTGATCCTCGGGCAACTGTACAGTTACACATAATTGATGAGCAATCTGCGTTTTACCAGTCCTATATGCACCAAAAAACTCAGTAATACCACGAGTCTCCACTCCTCCGCCAAGAAGATTATCTAAACTCTTGCTACCCGTAGTAATTCTATGAATCTCCATTCTCTCAGCCCAAACCTCTTCTGCCGAAACAAACCCAATACCAACAGCTTTCCTAGCTTCCTCAACAATTTTTGATGCTACACCTTCACCAATAGAAAGAACAGCAGCAAGTTCCCTAGGAGAAGCAACAGCAATCGCCTCAATATTACCAAAACCATTCTCAACCAGCTTCTTAGCGATCGCAGGACCAACACCAGGCAAATCCCTAATATCCAAAACCTTCTTAACTCGAGGCACAAAATCACAACTCCTAACAGTCATTTAAACAAACAAATCCTAACTTAAAAACCTACCGAAAACCCTATGACAAAACCTAAAACCAGTTAAAAAATGTAGTATGCATAAAAATAAACAAAAACAAAATAAGAACAGTGGTCGGCCCGCCGGGATTTGAACCCGGGACCTGGCGGTTTCTGCTTTGTCCGAGCGGCGGCTAGAAGTGGACAAACGCCTTACTAGGCGTTTTCTACAGCTTCGGTCTCCAATCCTCAGGTAGGGAATTGGAGTCGCCCGCTCTGCCACTGAGCTACGGGCCGGGACCTTTTAGGTCTTAGTAGTTATTTTTACTATTTCATAGTGGTAAATTCTGTCAGAATTTATATTTTTTATGGTTTATTATTTTTAATTTTATTTAGTTTCAGTTGTGATTTAAGGTTGATTTATGATTTTTGTCTGAAAGTTCTTTGGCCTATTTTTGCATTTAAGCAAGTAAATTCTGCTTATTTCCGGTCTCAGGGCAAGACGGATCTCAAGTGACTTGCTTTAATGTGTCTGTAGCTATAGATGCGTACTTGCCGTAGTTTAAATAAGTTTATTAAAAACTAGTCAACATTTTGCCTTATAAACAAAATTTGTAGTTGACGAGAATCTAACATTTATCTATGTTCTTAGCATTGATAGCTTATTTCTAACATACTTAATACTTTTAAGTAGGCCATCCCAACTATGTACTTCCAATATCAACGGAATATCATTGCATTTTGAAACAATATATGGAATTAAGTGGTCAAAGTCTATCGAACCCTCGCCCAATGCTAGATGTTCATCTTCTGTCCCGTGGTTATCGTGCAAGTGAACTACACGAACCTTTTCCCTTACTATATCGAAAAATGTTTTTAAATCGTGGTTCCATGTATTTGCATGACCAACATCAAAGGTTACAAAGAGAATTTCGCTATACTCACTTAAATCATTGATAAAACTCATTATCTCAAAAGGATCTGCCATTAAATGCTTTCTTCGCTTCTTCTCCTTGTTTTCTACACATATCTTTACCTGATAGTCACGTGCAACATTTAATATCGATATTAACGATTTCTTCGCCAATTTTCTTATTACATCTAATCTTTGGGGAAGGTAATCTTCATGGAGGTAACCCATATGTAAAGTCACATATTCCGCATCAAGTAAATATGCTACTTTTACACAATTTATTACACGTTCTACTGCTGCGTTCCTTAGTAAACTACTTGTGCTTGCGAGATTCACATCTATATAGCTGGCATGCAACAGCGGAGTTAATTCTACTGTCTGCAAGAAATCCTTTAATTTCTTAACGTAACTTTTTTGATGTATAATTTCTTCAGGGTCAAAAAACGGCCATTCACATCTAAACTCAGCGACATCAGCTCCGTGATTTTTCAGAGATCTCAAAAAGTTAAAAAAATCATTTTCTAGGTCAACAAATGTTGCGAACCCGATTTTCATAGTTTTCACTTCCTAACCATAACCAACTTTTCCTTGAAGATAATATTGTTGTCACTTAGCAATGTAAAATACTTCTCAAACGGATTGTAATGAGTTCAGGAAACGGCAATTCATCGACAAGAGCACAACTTAACTTTAATCTTAATGAACTGGCCACAAGTACGTAACGAATTGACTACAAATTATAATTTATGAAGAATTAAGTGTTCTGCTAAATGTCTCTTTAATTCTAACGGCCACTTCGGAGAAAGTAAGTACCATAAGTGCGAGAAGGAAGAGAAATAACGATGCTGGAACTATCACTGCAACGATTCCTGCAATCATTACGACAAAAAGTCTTACATCTCTTCCCGCCCAGCGCCTTTTATACTCATAGCCAACATTAGCACCCTTAGCAGCGGAGTAACTTATATTAAAGGAGCCCATCAAAGCTAAAAACCCCAGCGCTATTATTAAAGATCTCTCTATTACCAGAGGAGCTGTGTTGTACGCTAAAATGGTCATGGCCATAATTATCAAGCCATCTGCAAATCTATCAAGAACAGCATCCAATATCTCCCCATTCTTAGATGTCCTGTTCGTTAATCTAGCTATTTCTCCATCACATCCATCCAAAATACTCGAAATTTGAGCCATAATACCGCCGAAAAGAGGGAAATTCCACAGAAAAAGGCAAGCACTAAGAACAGCAATAATAAAGCTTAGAATGGTCATTTCATTTGGAGAGACGTTGAATCTCGATTTAACCAGGAAAACGCTGATTCTTGTCGAAATTTTCCGGTTAATGTGTCTAGAGATAAACCCATCCGTGTCCTTAACAAGCTTAACCATAATACCTACCTCGAGCAGAGTTAACCTCTAAGAAGTAACGATTTTATAAATCATATGCTCCTAAACATCTCATGGATGTTCTAAAACCTCATAGATTTAAATATTTTGCTCAATTAGCTCAAAATCCAATTATTCTTTCCAAGGAAATAGATAATTTAGAAAACATTTCGATGAACATGATTACTAATTATATTGCAACCTATCTATTCAAGATCATTCAATGTAATGTTATTTTCATCAATTATCACACTTATGTGATTACTTTCTCTCTTAGAGTATTAGATATGTGTCATCATTGTCCAATAACTCAATCGTGGGTTGAGCATGAACTAAGCTAGGATTAGGTTTGCCAATAAAGGTAAACTGCAGCTAGTTCTCCGTTTCACATTGGTATCTAAGGCCTTCTGCCTCAACTGGGGTCGCTGGTCTAAAACCTTACAGCTCTTGTTAAGAAATTTTATTCTAGTATCTCTAAATCTATGTACATCATCTTAAGTCTCATTTCATGAACAAAACTAGAACAAAATATTAAAACGATAACCGATATCAATTTAAAGGTGAATGTGATTATCTTTTCTGAGGAATGATGACATGAGAGTCAGGTGAGTAAGGAAACGATGATCTGAACATTGATCCGACCTCAAGACCTTCTTCTCATGGAACACCCGTCACAGCGTTGTGTATAAGTAAGAAGAACGTCAGTGGTTACAGGGATTTCTAATTACACTTAACCCAATATTTTCACATCGTTTTGGTAAAATTTGGTAGAGTGATATTTATAAAGTTGGAGAATTTGTTGTTAATTGTTAGGATGCTGGTGGGTTTATTTTGGCTGAATATTTGGAGAAAGTTGGTAGGCTAATCGGTAAAACTACCACACATACCGTTACCGTGAAATTATTATCTGAAAGGGTTGGAAGAAATGATTACTTACAAATTGAACACGAAGATCGTAACTTTCTTTTCATGATCAAAGAACTCTGGACCGAAGACTCCGTGATTTTCGCCAAATGTTCCGTCGTTGGCCCAATGCCCAAAACTCCCTTCAAACCGGAAAGTATAGTTTTTAAAGCATCCACCAAACTTGTCAAAAATGTTTTAGGTTTAGACGTTCCCTACGAAAAGGGAGTATATCTTGGCAAGCTTAGAGGATTACCCTACAAGGTTTTTCTTCCCGTCAAAAGACTTGGCAGAATCTTTATTACAGGTAAAACAGGTTCTGGGAAATCTTACACAGTTGGTGTTTTAATCGAAGAATTCTTGAAAAAGGGAATACCTGTTGTGATCGTTGACCGGCATGGCGAATATTCCAGCCTGAAGATCCCGGCTGAGAACGAATCAGAAGAATTTGAAGTTGAACCAAAGGGCTATAAAGATCAGATCATCGAGTTTGCCGATTTAAACGTTAATCCTGGTGGAGATATCCCTGTCGAAGCCATTTTAACCACTGATCCAAAAGACCTCGTCGTTTCTGGTCAATGCACAATTGTCAACCTTAGAGGTTTATCCACCGATATGCAGCAACTTGTTAGCGAAGAAATTCTCACAAAATTATACGAGGCATCCATCAGCGGCAGTATTCCACCCTTCTACTGTATCCTGGACGAAGCTCACCTCTTCGCCGGTAAAGCGAAATCTGCAATTAGAGAGATTGTTAGACTTTTTGCTCAAGAAGGCAGAAAATTCGGAGCTAACCTGATTTTTATAACCCAAAAACCTCAGCTTTTGGACACAACAATACGTGCTCAAGCTGGTACTTGGATCATTCATCAACTAACTGATTACACAGATATTTCCGTAACAGTGAAAAGCGCGGAGGGGCTGAACGAAGACTGGTCCGAAGACATACAGCGATTAGAACCTGGTGAAGCTGTTATTGCAGGTGATGCTGTTAGAAGAGTTCCCCTAATAGTTAAAATTAGGCCTAGGGAGACTCGACACGGCGCAATCGGCTTTAACCCTCTTGACTACGTTTCCCCAGAAACCAGAGAGGAATTGGAAAAAAGAAGGGAAAGATTAAGAGCACAATTTGCTATGCAAGTTCGAGAAGCTAAAGTCCGCCTAGAAGCCTTAAGAACTGGAACTAAGGTTCTCAGCATTGCTGAGGCAAAGAGAATAATCGCTAAACTAGAAGAAGATTTGAGGAGAAAATCCGAGGAAATTGAAATTCTAAAATCTAGAATTAAAACATTAGAGAACGAGAATAGCGAATTAAAAAGTAAATATAGAAAAGCCGTAAAAACAGCCGAGGAAGCGATTAAAGAAGCTAAGAAATACGAAAAAATAATTGAGAGGCTGAAAAGGAAAATCATTTAACAGTTATAAATTCATTTCATTTTTCCTCTTTAACTATTAATGTTAACTTTTCAAGACCCACTATTTTTACCCTCGTTTCAGGAGGAATTTCAGCACCGTCATGCGATGTTGCAGTCCAGTCTTCTCCCTCAACATATACGACCCCCCTCGGACTTAGCTTTGTTTTCGTTATTCCAGTTTTCCCTATTAAGGCTTGTAAATCATGAATCTTCTTTAGTTCACGTACTTTTGTGGCCTTATAAATTATAAAGGCCATAAGAGGAATTAGAAGCATATCCAAGCCAAATGTTATTATTACTAGGATTTGATGAATTTCTCTTGGAAAAGTCGGGGGGAACAATAAAATTATAAAGGATGTTATAATCATTAGTGCAGCGCCAAGAGCTCCAAGACCACCGTGACCTACTTTTGCCTCTAAGAGCATGAATATTATGCCCAAAATAAATAGCATAAAAGCTGCTATTTCTATCTGCATGCTATGTCACCTACTTTTTCGCCCAAGCTATCAAATATGTACCAAGACCATTAAATGGAGGAACCCATCTCAACTTATCCTCTACTTTCCCTAATAGATATTTTATTCCTTTTAATTCTGTTTGTGAAGCGTACTTAAACTCTGGTTTAAAAAATATTAAGATACTACCAACATATACTCTTCGAAAACCTGCAGTTCTTAATAATTGTTTAAGCTCGTTGAATGTATAGAGATGAGTCCATGCTCTGTACTTCCTTCTCCCTACCCTAAGCCTTAGATATGTTTGTCTACTTTTTAATGCTTTCTTAATCCAATTAGTTTTAAAGGTAGAAATGCTATAAAGCCACCATGTTAACCGATATTGATTAAGCACAGAAATTACAGTTCTCCCACCTTTCTTGATGATTTTCCCAAGCCTATTGAAACCTTCTTTATAGTTTAGTGCGTGATTGTATGCGCCGAAAATCGAATAAGCTCTATCAAAAACACCTTCTTGAAAAGGCAAATAATCCGCTGACGCTTGAATAAACTCTATACTATTCTGTAGATCTAAACTGTAAGCTTTTCGCCTCGCAGTTAAAAGCATTTTTCTTGAAATGTCAACTGCATAAACTTTACAATTCATCGAAGCTAAAAAAAGAGTTTGCCTCCCAGTCCCGCAACCTATATCAACAACATTACCCCTCGGCTTGCTTAATAATATCATGTGATCCTCTACCTTTCTCATATAGTAAAGTTCTGGATTATGGTAGTTTATATCATGCACAGCTGCATAATGATCGTAATATTTCTCCACCTGGATATGCTTACTTGTTATTTTTCCCCCAGCTCTTGGCAAATTTAAATCAGGTATCCCTTCGATTATTGGATAATTATTTCCACATTTCTTGCATGTAAGCATTCCTGTCCAAACACGTTCTTTTTTCCGCTTTTTCACATCTAGCATTAAGTCGTTTCCGCAAAGTGGACATGCAATGATGGATAAGGTTTCCTCCAGCAAAGTTTTCACCGTTAAAATTAAGGTAAGTTAGCGTTAAACTACCAATTACTGACGATAACATAATTGCTAAAATTGATCAACATATATTAAATTCGCTTAAAGATAAATTAAAGACCATATAAAGGTGGTGAAGTTTTAATTGAAACTAGTTTTCTTAGGGACCTCTGGGAGTTTTCCTTCAAAGGACAGAATGTGCCCAGCAATTTTAGTGGAAGATAATTTTTTAATTGACTGCGGAGAGGGAACTGTATACAGACTTCTCAACTTAGATGTAAATTTAGATGAAATAGAGTCAATATTTATCTCTCATACCCATGCAGATCACATTTCAAGTTTACCAATGCTCTTATGGACTATGTGGCTTCAAGGAAGAAAGTCCAAGTTAACGATAATTGGGCCCCAAAACATCCGAGAAGTTGTCGAATCACTGCTTCAACTCATGGGAACAAGTTCTGAAAGATTTTCTTTCACTATCCAATACAAAAAAATTAATAGTGCCGAAGATTTAGGAGAATTTGAAGTATTTCCAGTCAAACACGGTGTTCCCACATTTGCAATCAAGATTGGCAACAAATTTGTTTACACAAGCGACACTGCTCCTTGTGAATTGCTCATAGATTTTGCAAAAAACTGCAAACTACTAATACATGAGACAACCTTTCCAGATGAAATGAAACAAGAAGCACACATACATAACCATTCCTCTCCCTCTGATGCAGCCATAATAGCTTCAAAGGCTGGTGTAGAAATACTCTCACTATTTCATATACCGCCACCCTTCCAAAACTTAGAGGAAAAATTCGTTACACAAGCTAAAAAACACTTTGACGGGAAGGTTATTTCAGCTAGGGACCTACAAATTTTTAGAATTTAAATCAACTTAGCATCTTCTAGCATTTTTTTATGGTCAAACGCCAATCTTAAATTTTTAACTTCTTTAACTGGGAATATTGAAACCTCTGCTGCATCAGTTGCAGCCTTTAAGACCCCGCCCACTTTACGACATAAGAAACAGATAGATATAAAATGTCCTCTAGGATCACGATTAGGATTGGAATACACGTTTACAAGCCTTTCTATTTCCACTTCTAATCCTGTCTCTTCTTTAACCTCCCTTTTAACAGCCTCTTCAACAGTTTCACCATACTCAACTATACCCCCAGGCAAAGCCCACCAACCTTTATATGGAGGATTTTTACGCTTAACTAAAACTACTTTGTCACCATTTATTTTTATTATCGCGTCCACGGTTAATGTAGGTGTTCTCTTCAAAACTATCACCCCTAAAATCTAAGATTGAAAAGCTTTTTTGCGTTTTTCGTCGTTATTCTAGCAATTTCGTTTATATCACTTTTCTTTATTTCCGCAACTTTT
>CAYYZD010000025.1:0-12137 GCA_964476035.1 uncultured archaeon | reverse complement strand
TATCTGCACCGTGCGGTAGAGTTAAACTTAAGCTTCTGCATGGAAAATATCATGAAAAGTTTAAAAATTGGAAAATCGGGCAAGCATGGTTAGTTAAGAAAGGTAGCGAAGTCTTTCTTAACGTGGTATTTTCAAAAAACATTGAAATAGATTATTGTAGGGATGTTATTGGTGTAGATGTTAATGAAAATAATATCACTATAGCCTTGTTTGATGGTTTTAAGAAAAAGACTACAAGGGAAAAGAACATTAGGATTGCTTACTTTCTTAAGCGTAGAAAGATACAGTCAAAAATTAAGACTGGAAAAACTAAGAGAAAACTTTTATCTAAGTATGGTGAGAGGGAAAGAAATAGAGTTTTAAATGCTTATCATAAGGTTGCGAACTGGGTTGTTAAAAAAGCATTGAAAACAAGTTCTGCAATAGCTTTGGAAAATCTCAAAAATATTAGGAAGAAAATTAAGTTTTCTAGGGAGATAAATGGAAGGCTACATAGATGGAGTTTTCGCAAACTCCAAAAGATAATTGAATATAAAGCTAAGTTGAATGGAATTCCCATAATTTATGTTAATGCTAAAGGTACTTCTCGCACATGCCCGATATGTGGGGGAAAGCTAAGCCCGAATGGGCATAGAATCATGAAATGTAAGAAATGCGGATTAATCGCAGATAGAGACGTTATAGGGGCATATAACATTAGGTTGAGAGGATTAGAAAAGATAGATGTGCGGAGCCCCGTTCCCCGCAAAAGCCCCTCAATGAAACCAGAGAGGGGAAGACTCTCACTAACAACTACTATCAAATGTTCCAAAAGTTAGCGAGAATCAGAACGGTATTTAAATCCCTATAATTAGCTTAATAACTGTGAAAAGGCTTATTGTGGTTAGAAAATCTGATAGAGATGTTATTGTGGGTATTGTGAAGTTATCGGGGTTTAATCCACGTTTAAAAGCGACTATCGCTGACCCAAAAGATATGAAAATTATCGGTGTAGCGAGGAGAAAAGCTGTTATAAATGAAATTAGAATAGTTTGCACAAGTTTAAGTAGCGAGAAAGCGTATAGGAAGGAACCTATTGTTGCAAAGACTGTTGACATGATTAGACCAGCAAGTAGAACCCCAAGAATAGGTATAATATTTTCACGGTGAATGATGGATTTTAAGGATGGTTTGATGTTTCCAAGGCCTAATTTTGTGGTTGTTGTGGATGCGATAATGGATCCTTCGTCTCCTATCATTGTAAGGAGACACGGATAGATGGTAAGAATATGTGGGTAACGTTCTATGTAGTACCTGAGTTTGGAAAGTACTCCTCCAGTAAGATTGCTAATTACCATTAGAATCATTATGATAAATATTCCTTCAGAAACTGTTTTTCTAAAGTTTTTATCGGTCCAATATTTAGATAAGTAAATGAAAATAAATGAAAATAATGTTATTAGAATAAAGGATACAGCTATGAATACATTTTCCCAGAAAATGAACAACCATACGGTTACTACATAGATTGCAGATACTATAATGTCATTTGCTGTCGATAAAATGGGATAAGCAATTACATCAGGATCTATGCCCCTTTTATATGATGCAATAGCGATGAGGGGAGCTAAAAAGAATATGGAGATAACTGTTGGGATCATCATGGACATCATTGCTATGGAAATTAAAATTAGTAGTGAAACATTATAAAGGGGTTCAAATACCAGGAAGACAGCGTATGTTAGGAAACCAACTACGAAGGCGTTGATGAAACTCATGAAGAAAATACTTGCACGAAGACTGTAAAAGTATTCTGTGTTCTTTCCAATAGTGGGTTTTATCAGGCCTACATGGAGTCCTGTGGTTAGTCTTCCTGAAAACATGCCACTTATGTTTCCACGTACTGTAAGTAAGGGAGGATATATTATTAGAATCCAAGGCATTTTAACAACATATGAAGCTACTAGTGAAGCTATGAAGCCTGCTGCTAAATCTAGTGTACTGAAAGAAAGCGCAAAAAGTGTCTGTAAAAAAGCACCGCTAAATAATGTTATATTGCGACCCCCCTCATTGTTCATAGCTTTCCCCGCCTTCTATTTTCTGATCCGTGCATGAACTTTTGAATATTATTTTTGTGAAAATGTTTAGACAGTTTTTATACGTAAAGTGTTTGTTAGAATTTTGATTAAATGCTAATTCGGTTTTATAAAGGTTAAAGAGGTGTATAAACTTCTTTTTTAGCAATTGGGGAAAATTCGCGTTTTTTCTTAATATTAGTAGCGTTGTAATTAATGTTATACATGGTTGCTTTAAACAACTTAGAATTTTTCTCTGCGACATTTTTATTGTTGAACTTTGTGTAGTTGAAATAACCTCTGTTGTGATACATTTTCCTATGGTACCTTGTGTTAGCAATGCGCTCACCCTTTGCTAATATATCCTCTATTAGGTTCAGGTTCATTCCAACATTCACCGACTGGCTCATCAAACATATAAAAATTTTATATTGCCATATAGCGTTTTTCTGTTAACTGTCTGGTGGTTTGTTGGATATTCGAACCTTTTAAATTTTTCGAAGATATCCGATATATTGGCAGAATTTTTATAAAACTTCCGTTTATTATCTTGTTATTCGGAGGCTTTCCGAGATGAATAGGATGGATGAGGTTGATTTTAAGATTCTTAAAGAGCTTCAAAGAGATGGAAGGGTTAGTTTTGCAGAGATTTCTAGAAGAATTGGAGTGCCCGATTCAACTGTTTACGATAGATTTACTAGGTTAAAGGATAGTGGTGTAATTAAGGGTTTTACTGTTATTTTAGACGATAAGAAGCTTGGGATTAATATAACTGCTCTTGTTGGTGTTGAAACTAGATCAGAAAACTATGGTAGAGTGGCTAATGAACTTTCTCGAATAGATGAAGTAATTGAAGTTTATGGTGTTACAGGGGAATTTGATTTGATGGTTAAGATAAAGGCAGTCTCCATGGAAGATTTAAGCAGAATTTTAAACATTATTCGTTCAATGAATGGAGTTGATGACATATTTGTTATGACCGTACTAGAAACATTTAAGGAGGAACATAAGATACCTCTTGAAAAAGTAATTGGTTTACACAGCGTTCAAAAGACACGAAAACATAGAGAACACTAAAGATTGATAAAGTTGTGCATATTATTTTGGAATGGGAACTCCCTTTTAATCATATTAAAAGTTTGTTTAACAGGTATAAATTATGGGTAAGGTGGCTTGTATGTCGAAAACTGAGATAAATGGGTTGAAAGTTCAGATCACTAGGAAAAATGATTGGACAACTTTAACTATAAGTAGTGGAGATAAGGTTGTTTACTTCGGGGATATAAACCGTTCCGTTTTGAAGGATAAGGAGGAATTATTGTCTGTTGTTAGGGATATAGCAAAAATAATTTTAGAGGGAAAAGCCTTAAAGTTAAATAATCCAATTAGCTTCAACCAAGAAAAATTTGAAGAAGAATTAGTTAAAAAATTATTAGAAGAATAGTGGGGGAAACCGTATGGTTACCGAAGTAAAGCTTAGAGTTGCCGAAGCACCTGCGAGAGATGTTGGAAGAAGCATTGCTAGACTTGATACTGGAACTATGCGTAAGATAAATGTCACAACCGGTGACATTATTGAAATTATTGGTAAGAGAATGACTGCTGCCACTGTTTGGCCAGCCTATCCCCAAGACGAGAGAAAAGGTCTTATAAGAATAGATGCTATCACTAGGAAAAATGCGGGTGTCGGGATAGGCGACTACGTTACCGTTAGACGTGCAACCGTTAAAAAAGCGAAAAGAATTGTATTCGCTCCAACCGAATATATAAGATATTTACTTCCTGAAGAATATATTAAAAATGTTCTTTTGGGCCGTCCTATTTCTAGGGGGGATATCGTTCAGATTCCTACGGTTTATGAAGCTATAACTTTGGTCGCGACTTCTTTGAGCCCAACAGGGATTGTTGTGGTTGATAGAGGTACGGAAATTGTTGTTAGACCTGAACCAGCAAAGGAAATTGAACTTGCAGTGCCAGAAGTAACCTATGATGATATTGGTGATTTAAAGGAAGAGTTGCAGAAAGTTAGGGAGATGATTGAATTACCTCTAAGGTACCCAGAGTTATTTAGACACTTAGGTATAGAGCCGCCAAAAGGTGTGCTTCTCTATGGTCCTCCAGGGACTGGAAAAACCTTGATTGCGAAGGCTGTTGCTAATGAGGCTGGTGCTCATTTTATTGCTATCAATGGCCCTGAGATTATGAGTAAGTTTTATGGTGAATCGGAAAGAAGGCTTAGAGAGGCTTTTGAGGAAGCTGAAAAGAACGCGCCCAGTATAATTTTTATCGACGAGTTAGATGCTATAGCGCCAAAACGTGAAGAAGTTGCTGGTGAAGTTGAACGTAGAGTTGTAGCTCAATTGCTTACATTAATGGATGGTTTAAAGTCTAGAGGTCAGGTTATAGTTATTGGTGCAACCAATCGGCCGGAAGCCATAGACCCGGCGCTTAGAAGGCCTGGAAGATTTGATAGAGAGATAGAAATAGGAATACCTGATAGAGATGGTAGAAAGGAGATACTTCAAGTACACACTAGAAATATGCCGCTAGCTGAAGATGTAGATTTAGATGAACTTGCTGACATCACATATGGTTATGTGGGAGCAGATCTTGCAGCTTTATGCAAGGAGGCTGCCATGAGGGCTTTAAGAAGGGTTCTACCTGAATTAGATTTAGAAAAGGGTGAAATTCCTCCTGAAGTTTTTGAAAAACTTAAGGTAACTAGGGCAGATTTTATGGACGCTTTTAAATCCATTACACCAACCGCGTTGCGAGAAGTAATGGTTCAGGTACCTAATGTACATTGGGATGATATTGGTGATTTAGATCAAGTAAAGCAGCAGTTGAAGGAAATGGTTGAATGGCCGTTAAGACATCCAGAAATGTTTTCAAGAATGGGTATAGAACCTCCCAAGGGAATTCTTCTTTTCGGGCCTCCAGGTTGCGGCAAGACGTTACTTGCCAAGGCGGTTGCAACAGAAAGCGAAGCAAACTTTATCGCGGTTCGGGGCCCGGAAGTTTTGAGTAAATGGGTGGGTGAATCTGAGAAAGCTATTAGAAAGGTTTTCCAGAAAGCTAGGCAGGCATCTCCCTGTATAGTTTTCTTTGATGAAATAGATTCTATTGCTCCGCGACGTGGTATGTATGGCGGTGAATCAGGCGTTACAGAGAGATTGGTTAATCAACTGCTTGCTGAAATGGATGGAATAGAAAAATTGAAGAACGTTGTTATTATTGCCGCTACTAATCGACCAGACATTTTAGATCCAGCTTTGCTGAGACCTGGAAGATTTGATAGAATTGTTTATGTTCCTCCTCCTGACAGGAAAGGTAGATTGGAAATCTTTAAAGTTCACACCAAGAACATGCCGCTAGCTGAAGACGTGGATTTAGAGAAACTTGCTGAGACGACTGAAGGATATACTGGCGCTGATATAGAGGCGGTTTGCAGGGAAGCTGCTCTTAATGCGCTTAGGGAGGATCCAGAGGCTAAAAAAGTGCATATGAGACACTTTGAGAAGGCTCTTGAAATTATATCGCCGAGTATATCTAGTGAAGATGCAGAATTATACGATAAGCTTGTTAAGGTTTTAAAGAAAACTAGAGCAAAAATTTCTAAGGATTTTGTAGATTCACTGTACGCTTAACTTCTTTTTCTTTTTATACAACGCGATGGTGGTAACTTTTGAATGTTAATTCTCAGTTTTTAGCACTATTGATTTAAGGTTATAGAAACATTAGATGGATTATCAAGAAAACGATGTATATTGAAAATACTAATCCCCAGAGGTATATATTCCACCTTATGATTTTGCTGCCATCTAATGGGGGCATTGGTAACATATTGAATATGCCTAAAATAACGTTTAGCCAAAAACCTACGGATAGGAATGCTTTGAGAATTCCTGTCACGGGAAATAGGAAATATGTAAGTACAAATATTACTGCGATAAATAGGTTGGTTAAAGGTCCAGCTAACGCTATTTTCCCCACCGTTTCTCTTTCATAAACCTCCTGCACTATTACTGAACCTGGGGCTATGATTTTTGCTGGTGAAAATATTGATATTAGGGTTACTATCGCTCCCCATTCTAATAGCCGGAATTCGGCCCAGAGCCCGTAATGTTGGGCAGTAAATTTATGGGCTAATTCGTGTGGCAGAAATATTAGGACGAAAATTGCTGAAAACATTAAAGTTAATAAGGGATGCGTTATGAATATGCTTGGTTTGCTGAAAAAGGCTGAAAGCCCTACTAAGACTACGAGTGTTGTTCCTATAGTGAGGTGGGTTATTTCGGTTCTACTAAATATGTATCTTGGTTTTTTCGGTATTTCGAATGCAGGTCTCCAAGGTTTTAGGGTTCTTTCTGTTTTTACTGGTATTTCGTATTCTTCTTTGGTTTCCACGTATTCTGGTGGTTCTTCTTCAGGTAGGCGATGAGTAAGTGGTATGCCTTTTTTTAATCCTGGACATTCATGTTTTTCTGGAAGTCTATGTTCTAAACAGAAGATTCCACCGCAATATTTACATCTAAATGGGAGGTAGGTTTCCTTTCCACAATATTGACAGTAAGGCAAAGGTTTTCCCCCTTACATGTATCATATTTAAGAACTTCATATATTGAATAAACTTTCTTATGTTTTGGAAATGTTTGAAAACGCCCATTTTGCAACATCTATTGCTTTAGTTATCCAGAGTTTTTTGTATCTTTTCGCGTAGACTATTAGATCGTCTAGAAGCCTTATTCTGCTTGGTCTTCCTATGCATTGTGGATGCATGGTTAAGACTGTTAGGGTTCTTTCTTCGTATGCTGCATCTATTTCGCTTATCCATGTTTCGTATACTTGTGCCGGTGTTTTACGATGAACTTCAAAAAGCGACCAGTCATCTAAAACCCATTCCACCGGTAGTTCTACTATTTTCCTATTTTCTTCTAACTCTATTATGTAGGGTATGTCATCATCCATGAAACTGCTATCATATAGAAACTCGTATTTTCCTAGAAAGCTGAGAGTATTCTCGCTGAACTCCCAGTAAGGTGCTCTAAAACCTTTTGGTTTTACTTTGCAAACTGATTCTATTGCTTTGATCGTTTTGCGAAAAACTTCTTCCTCTTCATGGTAGCTTAATTCACTTAGGTTTTCATGTAAATATCCATGTGCAGCCACTTCGTGTCCTCTCTTTACAATTTCCCTTGTGATTTCTGGATATTTTTCTGCGACCCAGCCACACACAAAGAAGGTTGCTTTTATTTGATGTTTGTCTAGAAGGTTAAGTATTCTTGGCAGGCCTTTTTTCGCTCCATAAATCCCTTTGCTCAGTTTTACAGGTTTGTCTGGACATTTGCGGTACTCTGCGCTTTCTGCATCAAAATCGAAGGTTAATATTAAAGCTGATATTTTTTCTTTAGGCCACAATTAATTTAGCCTCCTATACTTTTATAGGATACATGTATTTGTGCTATAATCATATTTATTAAGTTAGGAAGGTGTGGTTCAAAGCATGTGGAGGAGACGTGGATGATGGAAAATGTAAAGGGCTTAGTTGAAAGAGCTTCATTTGCTGATAATCTTTTTAGACCCAATTACAGGTATAATGTGTTTAAAATAGTGCCAACACTTTTAGAGTTTTTAGAGTTGAAAGCTAATGAAGCGGTTTCCTTGAATAAATATTCTAAGTTTAAGAAACTTTTTGAACAAAATGGTTGTTTTGATGTAAGTAAGGTAATTTTATTTCTTGTGGATTCTATTGGTTTTGAACAAGTTAAACATTCTAACTTGATCTCTAAGCTGTTAAATGATGGAAAGGGGTTTCTTTTGTCTTCGGTTTTCCCTACAATCACCTCGACTGTTATAACGTCTATCTATACTGGATTGCCGCCGGAAAAGCACGGCATTTTGGGTCATAAAATATTTGTGCGTGAGATAGGGAACATTGTTGATATGTTAGGAATGAGTACTGTGGATTTTCGTGAGAGAGATGCTCTTTGTAAGGTTGGAGTTGATGTTAAGGGATTCTTATGGTCAAAAAATGTTTTTGACACGGTACGAGGAGATTTTGTCCACATTTCTCTTCGAGATAAGGATATAGCTTATAGTGGTCTTTCCCGGCTGATTACAGAAGATCGCAAGGTAGCTGTTGGGTACGGGAATTTAATAGATCTTTTTTCACTGGCTAAAAGAGCTTTAGAGAAATATAAGAATGAGAAAATCTTTATGGACGTATATGTTGGTCTATTGGATGATTTAGCACATAAATATGGACCAGATAGTGAAGAATATATCTTAGGGCTTAAATTTTTTGAGAAGTTATTGGAACGTTTTGTTAATGGATTAGATGAGAGATTAAGGAAAGAAACCGTGGTTTTGATATGTTCCGATCACGGTCAAGTTGCATTAAATAAGGAGAATATGATTAAATTTAGCGAAGAGGACATTGCAACAGTTAGAGAGTGGTTAAGAATTAAACCTGGTAAGAGTGGGAGAGTAATTCATTTTTACCCACTGGAGGAGTATATGGATGAATTAAGGAGATGGTTAGAGGAAAAAATTGGAAGAAATGGTGTAGTTTTGGAGTTTAGAAAAGTCGCCAATGAACTTTTTCCTGAAACAAATAATATTGCCTTGGTTGAGGAAAGAATTGGTAATTTGCTGGTAGTTTGCGGTGAAGGTGCTGATTCCCTTGTTGAGAAGGAAAAGGAAGAAACAGTTTTGGAGATAGAGTTTAACGGAAGCCATGGATCACTGCTCTTAAACGAACTCGTGGTTCCAGTCGTTTTTACAAAGTTAGATTCGTTCAAAAACAACGATGTTAGGTTACTCAGAGAATTTCTCTGAAATTTTTCTTGCAAACTCTCTTAAAACTCTTATGGAGAGCCCTAAACTTGTTACCTCTCTTCCTGCGCCAATTAGTACAAAGGGGCCAGCATCTGAGAGGACCATATACCCGTTTTCTCCTCTTACAATAACTTCGAATAAAGAGCCGAAGCCCATTTTCTTGGCTGCTTTGTTGCTTGTTTGTAGTATGGTTGCAGCCATTGCCGAGAGTAGGTCAGGATCTACTTCGCTTTTCGACCAGAAGGCTTGTCTTGCTCCTTCTTTTGTTACTACTGCTAGAGCTTCGAATTCGGCGTATTCGGGTATTTTACTAATTATTTGTTTAAGTTCTTCTTCATTAGGCATTATTATTCCTCCTTTTCCAGCCTCTTGATTAAGGAGGTATACGTTTCGAGGCCTTTTCTAATTTCCTTTTTAATTTCTTCAACGGTTGCTCTAGTTTTCTTTAAAAGTTCGATAGCTAAAACTTGATCGTTTTTAATTATTACTCGTGGAATGTATCCTTCAGCTAGGTATGGGCCCTCGGGTAGAGAGTCGAGTATCTCAACGCTTAATTTAACTTTTTCTTTTCCAAAAAGTTTTGTCCTAACTTCTCCTAAGGCATAAATTCGTGTTCCTACAATTAAGAGCTCTCTTGAATATTCTGGTGGGGTGTCAAGTTTTTCAAGCATGCTCAAAATACTTTTCGCATCAACTTCGATGGGTGGTGGTAGTGGTTTAGCTTCTGGCGGTTTCTCTACCTTGATTTCCGCCACTTCTTTAACACCTAATTTTACTGGTTTTCTAACTTCTGGCGGTTTTTCGATTTTAGGAACTGTTGTAACTACTGGTTTTCTTGCCGGTTTAGGTGGAGGGGGTTTTGGCGCAGGTGGCTTAACTACCTTTGGCTTTTCCTCTGGGGAGGTAGGTGGTGCTGCTGCTTTTACCGATATTTTTAGGTCTTTGATTAGGTTGAGAAAGTCTTCAGGTTCTTCTCCTTGATCTATACTTATTACCTTATATAGTGGGCCTAGTTCTCCTCTTAGTTTCCATGCGGATCTTGCGCTAATGAATTTTTTTCTTACAGGTGCATCTATTCCTTTCCATATGAAAATGTTCTTTTTATTATCTTCAACAAAGATGAAGACCTCGTCGATTCTTAGTTCAACATCTTTAAGCGGTACGCTTACGAGTTCTCCTTCTTCACTTATTTTGTAGGCTTGCATTTTGAGTATCTCACCTATTAGTGAATTTGGGTGTGGTTGATTATTTTAGATTTTGGTGAAACGTCTATTTAACTGTACCTACAGTTGGTTAGAAAGTATAATAAAAAGGTAGAAAGGGGTATTTTCATGGAAATACTGCAGAGGAATAAGGTTAGTCTAAAAATAGATTAAGGGTAAATAAATGATTGACAAGTTCTTTTTTGGTGTGAAGCATTTAGCCTGTGGGGAAAATATGAAAGCTATGTTGCTCCAAATTCTTCTTTTTCTGCCTCTAATAATGTTTTTAAAAGGATGTCTTGGTATTCACCAGAAACAGTTTTTCTTCTTATAATTATGGGCAATATGCCTGTTTTAAGTTCAAGTTCTGCTATTTTGATTGGGTCAATCACGTCTTTTGGTATTTCTATGAGGACTGGAGCGCCCATGGATATTTGGAGGGCTCGTGCACCTATTATTCTAGCTTTTTCGAATCTTGTGAGCCTTTTAGGCCCTATACGGATTTCAGAAGGTTTTGTTGCAATTTTACTAAAACTACTTATAGAACTACTTAACTTTGCCACCCCCGCCAGCGGGGAGAAACTAAACTACTGGTAGGGCTACTATTTCAACTGTTAGGTTATAAAAATTAATCGGTTAATAGGCATTTTGGTAAACTTTTAGAAAAACGTAACTAAGCGAAAAATAAAAATTAAAGAGGTGTTGTATCATGGAGAATGAATATGTTGTTTAAAATTCGCTGCTACTTTCTTCTTCTTTCTCTTCTTCCTTTCCTTTCTCTTTTTCTTTCTCTAGCTCAGATGCTGCGATGACATCGTCAATTCTTAGGATCATTTGGGCGGCTTCACTTGCTGACTTAATTGCTTGCTTCTTTACGCTAGCTGGTTCCCATACGTCTAGCTTGCGCATGTCATCTACTTTACCGCTTACTAGATTTATACCTGCCCACCATTCTCCCTTTTCGTGCTTAGCTCTTAGTTCTACCAGGATGTCAATCGGGTCGAGACCAGCATTTTCTGCCAGCGTTCTTGGGACAACTTCTATTGCATCGGCGAAGGCTTTTACTGCTAGTTGTTCCCTTCCACTTAATGTTTCTGCGTATTCTCTAAGTCTTCTTGCGATTTCTATTTCTGGTGCTCCTCCACCGGGCACAACTTTTGGTTCATGTACGATGTTTCTTACTACGCATAGTGCGTCGTGTAGTGCTCTTTCTGCTTCATCAACTATGTGTTCTGTTCCACCGCGGATTAGTATGCTTACTGCTTTTGGATTCTTGCATCCTTCAACGAACACCATTTTGTCGTCTGCTACCTTTCTTTCTTCCACGAGTTCCGCTTCTCCTAGGTGTTGTGGTGTTAGGTCTTCTATGCTTGTGACTATTTTTCCTCCTGTTGCTTTTGCTAGTTTTTCCATGTCGCTTTTCTTTACTCTTCTTACTGCTAGTATTCCTGCTTTAGCTAGGAAGTGCTGTGCAACATCATCAATACCTTTCTGGCATAGTACTACGTTTGCTCCTACTTCTTTGATTTTTTCAACCATTTCCCTAAGCATGCGTTGCTCTTCGTCTAAGAATGCTTTCATTTGTTCTGGACTGTTGATGTGTATTTTTGCGTCAAACTCTGTTTTTTCAATTTCTAGTGGAGCGTCTATTAGTGCGATTTTTGCAGTTGTTACGCGTCTTGGCATGCCGGGATGCACTACTTCTTTGTCTAGTACTATTCCATTGATTAGTTTGGTGTCTTCTATGCTTCCTCCTTGTTTCTTTTCTACTTTGACGTCATCTATGTCTGCTTTCCATTGACCATCTACTTTTTCTGCGATACTTTTCACCGCGTTTACTACGAGGTTTGCAAGGTAATCTCTTGATCCGGAAACGACCTTGCTGTGCATTGCTGTCATTGCGGCTTTCTTTAGCATTTCTTCGTCGTCAATGCTCGTTTCTTGGGATATTTCATCAAGTATTTTTATTGCTTGTTCTGTAGCTTTGCGGTATCCTTCTACTATTATTGTTGGGTGTATGTTTTGGTCTAGTAGTTCTTCTGCT
>CAYYZD010000024.1:0-12251 GCA_964476035.1 uncultured archaeon | reverse complement strand
CACTCATAGGATACCTCAAAAGCCAAAAACAAAACTAAAATATAATCGAATATTCGACATCGAACAACTTCATATCTCTCTAATAATTTCAGAAAAACTTAAAGTAGATTATAGCTATGTTATATGATTAGCTTCACCTTGGTGAACTGTAGAGAATAACATTATCCCTAGAGAACTTATAGAAAAGTATGTACCCACTGTTAGAACCAGAACAGCGCAACAAGAAAAATTTGTATATGAATACGCTATGAAGGGCATCGCCAAAGCCATTATAGACAGCGTCAAACACGATATATTGCCTTCAAAAGCAGTAGATGACCTTGTAATGATCGCTCATGTCTTCGTTCACCCAACTGCATCAAATCCCAAACGTGTAGAAGTAAACAACTATAAAGCGATGAGATATGCAATAAGAGAAGCTATTGAAGGAAGACCTACATTAAATGGGCTCTTTAGGAATAAAAGACTCCGCAAGACACCCATTCAAATATACGCCTTAGAATTATATGAACACCATTTAAGAGGCGATATTTACTTTCTCTTCATTCGTGTAAGGCTCCGCGTGCAGTTATGTCAGTTTTTTTATTGCATTTTCAAATATATCTAAACCTTTGTTTAATAATTTCTCATCTATGTTTAATGGAGGCAAAAACCTTACGACATTCTTGTAGGCTCCTGCGCCTATTATTATTAGTCCGTTCTTATGGCATTCGCTTAGAATTCGATTTCTCTCCTCTTTAGCTGGTTCTTTAGTTTCTCTGTTTTTAACTAGCTCTACTCCTACCATTAAACCTATGCCTCTTATGTCTCCAATTATCTCGTATTTCTCATACATCTCCTTGAGTCTTCTCATCAAAATCTTCCCGAGCTTTTCAGCATTACCTAAAAGTTTCTGTATAGTTTCGACAGTCGCTAAACCTGCAACACAACTCAGCGGATTTCCGCCGAATGTTCCTCCTAATCCTCCAACGTGAACCGAATCCATTATATCTCCTCTACCTATGACAGCAGCCAGTGGAAGCCCTCCGCCTAGTGATTTGGCCATGGTGATCATGTCTGGAACTACATTGAAGTGTTCAATTGCGAACATTTTACCAGTTCTGCCAACTCCGCTTTGAACCTCATCAGCTATCATTAGAATACCGTTTTCATCACAAATCTTTCTAAGTCCTTGTAGGAACTCTTTTGGAGGGACAATGAAACCTCCTTCACCTTGGATCGGCTCAACAATCATGGCTGCAACCTCATCAGGTGACAAGTGAACTTCAAATGTATCTTTTATGTACTCTACACATCGCATATTACAAGACGGATATTCAAGTCCGAAAGAACAACGGTAGCAGTAGGCGTACGGCGTTCTGTGAACAGCCGGATCTAGCGGCCCAAAGCCATGCTTATAGGGGTGTACACTGCCCGTCAAGCTCATCGCAAGTCTAGTCCTGCCGTGGAATGCATACTCAAAGGTCACTATGACTGGTCTTCTGGAGTAATACCTTGCCACTTTTACAGCGTTCTCAACAGCTTCAGCTCCGCTGTTAACAAGCACAACCTTCTTTTCGAAGTCTCCAGGAGCTATCGTCGCCAATTTTTCAGCCAACCTAACGTAGGGCTCGTAGGGCGTCACATGAAAGCATAGGTGGAGGAATTTATCTAGTTGATTCTTAATGGCCTTCATTACTTCTGGGTTTCTATGCCCCACGTTAAGGCAAGAGATACCCGTAGCGAAGTCTATATACTCATTTCCATCAACATCCCTAATTACTGCACCTTCACTTTCAGCAGCAAAAATCTGAGTAACATTATAGACGGCTTTAGGCACATACTTGTCTCGTAGCTTCATCAACTCAATAGACTTTGGGCCTGGTGGTGTTGTGACGATTTTCGGCACATCTTTCACAATCAAGTCTACTCCCCTTTGGCTAGATAGCTTCTTCCACTTTAAGTTTATGCAACATAACCCAAGATTGGAAATCAATATTCTCAAAAAAACGTTTTCTACGCAATATTATATCAGTTGGATCAAAACTTCTGATGAATTCAATCTCTTCCATGGTTGGAGGTTCGACAACTCTGACATCTTCGGCTATATTTATCCAAGGAACTGTTCTCTTGATTTCTTCTATACTTATATTGGGATAGAGTTCGCTTAGGTACATCTCCTTTGTATTCTTGTTAAATCTAAAGACCGCTTTATCGGTTATTATTGCTACAGGGCCTCCACCTTTCAAACCCACTTTTTCACGTGTTCCTGGACCGTTTATATACCCAGGAGAAGTTATATAGTCAACTTTAGGCACAAAGCGTTGCTTTTCCAATCTAACCATTATTAATATTCGTTTTGCCGAGGAGGCGATATCATTTGCTCCACCGCTACCTGGCAGACGAACGGCGGGATTATCATAGGTGCCGTTTCCAAAAATTGCAGTTGAATTTACGTTGCCATATTTGTCGACTTGAGCTGCACCAATTATTGCTAAATCAAAATAGCCACGTTGCAGATCGCTAAAAGTTCTCCATAAACTCGTTATATATGGAGCCTTGAAGCCAAGCACACTGTCCCCAACATCTGTGCACGTAAATGGTGGGCGCCCACCGATATATCCTCCTTCGAATATTAACGTAGTTCTAGGGGTATACATGTGGATTGCAAGGAAACCCGCGATCATGGGAATTCCTATTCCAACGAAAACTCTTTCCCCATCCTTTATTTCCTTAGCTGCAATTGTTGCCATAAGTTCTTCATGCGTGTAGTCTTTAGCATATTCTTTGGCATTCATTATCTCCTTCCTCATCTTCTAGATTGGAATTTTGTTAAGCATTTGTTCCATTTTAGTAAGCTCCAGAAGTCTTTCTCGACCCACTTTATTACAATACTCAACATGATCGTCGCAACTAATAACCCATTCGTCTAACCACTTCAAGAAACCTTCATAAGTCTTGTTGTACTTAGAATAGTCTCTCTGAAATAGGACATCATGGTAATAGTAACCATAACAAGACCATGGATGGCTTCCGTAAGGAACGTGAACAACGGCATCCACACAATATGAAGGTATGATGGTCATATTAGGTATTTGTAATATCTTTTCCCTAGGAATTATTTCTTCGCAAGTTATTATCGTATGTTTCGCAGCTCTAGCCTTATTATCATCATTTGCTAAGTGTCCCCATATCTGTGCGTTTCCTTGCACATCTGCGCGCTGGACATGTATTATTGCAACATCGGGTGATGCTGCCGGAACTAAAGCTATTGGTTTACCCTCATACGGATCCCTGATTATCTTTATTCTTTTGTTGTACTTAGGAATATCTGAGCCTAACAACGATTTTGTTGGCAGAAAAGGCACACCCATAGCTCCAGCTAGAAATCTAAGACCAGCGGCATAATTAGAGTAATCCTCTATCTCGATTTTCCGTGGAATCCCCCTTTCTACAGCTCTACGAAAATTCAAAGCACGTGCAAAAATGGATACCCCGTGCCAAGCAATCTCTACCTTCTTGACGCACCCAGCACCGATGAGAATGTCTAGCTGATCCGTTGGGCTATCATCTATAAACGTAAGATCTTTTTTCCCTTGGCGAACTATTTCATATGCAGCAGCCTGCGAGTTCCGTCCACAAAATCCACCGAAAGTTATAGAACATCCATTGTGAACAAACTTTTTAATAGCCTCTTTTAAGGTCATCACTTTATCTTCCATTTTTTCTACGTCCTTTTAACTCTGAGTCAGTCTTTTATCTGAATTTTTATTGTAAATTCGTAACTTTTGTAAGCGAAGGGTATTCTAAAGTGTTTATGATGAGTTAGCTTTTTATATGCGTTCAAGTTTAAATACGACCGGTCTCAATCCATCAGTACAACAATTTATTGCTATGCCTCTCTCGAGATACCATGGAAGGTTCCCGCCATACGCCAAGAGTATGACGTTGCGAAAGATTGCGTGCCAAGCAAAAGGGCAGAAATCCTCAGGCATTTTTAAGTTTTCATCGATAATAAATTCTTGACCATCTCTAAAAAGCTCACATGCTGTAAGATGTTCTACAGGCGTTACTGGACTTTTCTTGAAAACCTCCGATGGATTGAATCGCTTCAATACTGTTATCTTAACTTTATGTAACTTAACCATTTTAAGTACCTCGCACCGTAAGTATATCGATATTTTAAAGTAGCTTAATAAGCATTATGATGGCTTGGGCTTCGTAAAAAACATATCAAAGCTTCGTGTTGGCTATTGGCTGTTTATGGTGATTATTCCTTAATTAAAAATTCTTTAAGTTACTACTAGCTATCTTTATGGCGTTGGGTTAACTAATTAAAATTCTCTTAAATTGTGCGCACGTGTATTAAATTCGAAAATTTTAAGTGTAGCTTTCCTAAAAAATCTAATAATGATGCTGGAAATAATCTCATTAACAAAGAAATTTGGAGGGTTAACTGCACTCGATAACGTTACTTTTAGTGTAAAAGAGGGAGAAATTTTAGGGTTGATTGGCCCAAATGGTGCTGGTAAAACAACGCTATTTAACTGCATAAGTGGAATTTTACGTCCTAATTCAGGCATTATTAGATTTCTTGGAGAGAACATAGTCGGAATGAAACCTTCACAAATTTGCAAAAAAGGGATAAGTAGAACCTTTCAGCTTACAAGGCCTCTCTTTAATCTAACAGTTCTACAAAATGTTTTGGTGGGAAAAATTTTCGGTAGATCTAAAGAAATACCTGCAAAAAGCGCGGAAGACATTTTAGATTTCGTAGGCCTATTAGAAAAAGCAAATCTTTATGCTTCTCAATTAACGTTAGTCGAACGTAAGAAATTGGAAATTGCAAGAGCTCTATCTACTAATCCTCTTCTGCTATTGCTTGATGAACCAGCAGCAGGACTTAATCCAACGGAAACTTTTGAATTAGCAAGTTTGGTGAAACAAATAAGAGAAATGGGAATAACGATAGTCGTGATCGAGCATGTTATGCGCTTCATTATGGGGATTGCAGATAGAATAATAGTTTTAAATGAGGGAAGGAAAATAGCAGAAGGAAAACCGCAAGAAATAGCTAAAGATGAAAATGTAGTGAAGGTTTATTTAGGCGAGAAATTCAGTATGTAATTTTTGAAGCCATAACCATAAATTATCGCTTCTTTTTGGAAATTCTATATTTAGAGAAACAAGAAGATTAAAAGATAGAGAATGACTAACTTAGTATACCATTTTTAAGGAAAAGTTTAATTTGCTCCCGACTCATATTAACTATCCCTAATTTCTCAACGGTTCTTCCTGTTTTCTGGAAATCAATGTTAGTTAGCAAAGACGCTAAATGAATTAGTGCTTTCATAGTAGGCGTTTTTACACCGATTATGTCGGCCAAGGATGTCCACATAACTAAGCCATAACCCACGTCTTCTGTCATATACCTATCAAGAAGGCTTGATGGTCCCTTTATGGGTTCTTCGCCACAGAAGACATTACTTGTAGTGTACGCTTTGTAAAGAGAACTCTTATCGTGGGCATAGCCTAAGTCATATAAGCGATCTAGGACTGGCCATTCCTTGTACTCAAAAGCTCGACAAATTTCTAACCTTTCTTCATCAACTGCTTCGATGACCTTGGTAACAGATTCCGTTATTCCTTCTTTATAGAGATAAAATTCCCCTTTAGAATACTCAATCCGACCTGCGTTAAGAATAGTAGGTGCTGGGTGAGTCACAGGATTTCCATTATTCAAAGCTGTTTCTAGAATATCAGTAGCTGGGACAATATTGGGGTATATATCCTTAACGATGTCAAGTAGTTCTCCAGTAAGTACACTTGGGAAAGCTGCAAAAAGAATATTCTTAACTATTAGCTTAATTTTCACGGAACCTGGTTCAATAACTCTTGAAGCGTATGGTAATGTTGCTGTCTCTGATATTTTGATAGTTTTATCAATTTTCTTCTCTTTGAGGATTCTATGAAATTCAAGAGACCCGAGTGATCCAGGCATTAATATTAAAATTTGATCGTTTTTCAAATATGGAGCGGCGCGTTCCAGAAGCGTTCTCTGCCCATAAGCCGGAACAACCATTATTATTACCTCTGCATCTTGAACGCATTCTTTAATATTGTTACTAACTTTTCTTAATTTAGCAAAACCTTCTATTTCACCCATGGCATATATTCCGCCACGCTCTATTATTGGCTTAAGCCTACTAAAGGTCCTGTTGTACAAAGCAACATCAAATCCCTTAAGGGATAAGTCAGCAGCCGCTGCGCAACCTCCACCTCCAGCTCCTAAAATCGCGATTTCCATTTCACATTATCACCCTTGGATATGTTATGAAGCGAAAAATTTTTTTATAAACTTTGCGTATAAATTCAAACAACGCATATCTTGGGTGTGTATGATGAAAATAGATAGAAAAGCCATAACTAAGCTTCAGGCAATAGTTGCTGCGATAATTGTTATTGCGGCTATTATAGGCTCAATTTATTACTACTACACCAGTATAACGCCTACTGAACAGTATATTCTAATTGGTGTCCCGGGACCTTTTACCGGTTCAGCTGCTGAAAAGGGGCTTCACCTTAGGTGCGGTATTGAACTGGCGGCAGAAGAAATCAACCAGAATGGAGGTATCCTAGGTAGGAAAATACGATTGATTTACGGCGATACCGAGGCAAAAGCTGAAGTTGGAGTAAGTGTTTATCAAAGGCTAATTGCAAAGGACAATGTCTTTGCCATTGTAGGAGAAGTCAACAGTCATGTTGCATTAGCTTGTATGGATGTTGTAGCAAAATATGGTGTTCCAACGATATTTGCAATCCCAGCATCTGATGAAATAGGGAAAAAGATAATGAACGACCCAGAGAAGTACAAATGGATATATATGGTTGACATCAACATCACATCGATGGATCATTCCTTTTTCATGTGGTTTGACGAACTCATGGAAACGTGGAATCCGGACAGAAAAACTGCTGCGATACTTGTTGAAGACACCGATTTCGGAAGAGGTGTAGGCGATGTTTATAAAACAGAATTACAGAAGCGAGGGTGGGACATAGTACTGTATGAGGTACTGCCCTTTGGAGCAACAGATTATTACTCGGTGCTTACACGAGTTAAAGCGTTGAAGCCTAAGTTGATTAAGATAGAGATAACTTCGCTCTCGGCGGGAGTTGCTATTACAAAGCAGATGGCAGAATTAGGGATTAATGCTTTAATTATTGGAGGTTATTATCAAAAGACTGTTGAATTCCCTCAACTAGCTGGCGAGTTCGCCGAATATCAAATAAATAGACGGGAACCGTATCCGAAGGAATGGGAGGAAAAACTCAAGCAAAGATTTCCCTATGCGGATCCAATAGCTAGCATGTATTCGTATGACGCGTTATATATCCTCAAAGACGCTATTGAGAGAGCGGGGAGCTTGGACAAAAATGCTGTGCTCGAAGCATTATCAAAGACTGACTATAAGGGAGTTTTCATGAGGACGGTATTTTCGCCGACTACGCATTTCCCATTGGTTGGTAAAGAATACAAGGTATATGGAGTTGGCCAGTTCCGCAACGGAACGCTCATGCTGATTTGGCCAGAAGAATATGCTGAAGCAACATTCGAATTACCGCCAAACTTATGGTGAGGAGGTAATGACTAGGTATTTAGGTTCAGAGATTTTGGCAAAGTGCTTAAGAGATGAAGGAGTAGAATACGTATTTGGACTGGTTGGACATGGCAATTTACCGTTCATCGATGCAATAGACAAAGAAGGAATACAGTTTATATCTTGTCATCATGAAACAATAGCTGCGATGGCTGCAGATGGATATTTCAGAGCTAAACATAAAGCGGGAGTTTTTTGCACGACCTGTACCCCGGGAGCGCTTAACGCCCAACTAGGCATAGCGACCGCAGCAGCTGATCATTCAGCAATTGTTCATATAGCGGGGGATATTCCGTTTAAATTTGCTGGAAAAGGAACGTATGAAGAGCTTGACATCAACGGTCCGGACTGGCAATTTTCCTCTCTTTTTCTGATGTTCAAACGTGCGTGGAAGGTTTACAATCTTGAGTTATTACCTCAAGTCGTCGCTAACGCTTTCAATGTAGCTTTATCAGGGTGCCCGGGGCCGGTCCTTATAGACATTCCGTTCGATCTAGGTACGGCAGAAGTTGAAATGAAAGATTTTGATGTAAGGAAAAGACAAGCAAGTAAACCTACAGGCGATATTGATCTTGTTGAAAAAGCAGCAGATTTATTAACAACTGCCGACTTGCCAGTGATATTCGTGGGAGGCGGGGTGGGGCTATCTGGAGCAACAAATGAGGTACTTCAATTGGCTGAACTCCTAGGAGCACCGATTGTCACGTCCATTATGGGCTCGTGCTTTATTCCTGGAAAGCACCCTCTAATGGCAGGACTTGTAGGAACTTATGGAATTGAAGCTGCTAATAAAATAGCGAGAGAAGCTGATGTCCTCTTAGCTATCGGAACAAGGTTTGAAGAAGAAGAAACCGCTATCTGGACGGATTGTGTCTTCAGAATACCCCCGACTAAGTTAATACAAATTGACATTAACCCCATGGTAATTGGCAAAAACTATCCAGTCGAAATTGGAATAGTCGGAGATGCAAAGAGTACATTACAAAATTTAATTAGAATAATAAAAGGCAAAATAGCTAAGTCGCAAATACCCATTGAAGATAGGATAACAGAAGTTCAAAAGGGAAAAGAAAGCCATTTCAAAAAGATTCAACCTCTAATAACATCAAACAGTAAACCGATGAGTGCTAGACGTCTCCTGAAGGAACTTGAAGACGTATTTCCACAAAATGGAGTGCTTGTTGTTGATCCTAGCTGGTCACGAATAGGATTAATCCAGCAATTTTTCCTTCCGGGTCCAGGAAAATGTTATATAGTAGGAGGGGTTCTTCCCATAGGTTGGAGTACCGCAGCCGCCATCGGCGTTCAACTCGCAAAACCAGACTCTAAGATAATAGCGATAAGCGGAGACGGAGGATTTTTACTAAACAACCAAGCAGTTCTTACAGCGGTAGAATACGATCTACCAATTTTATGGATAATAATTAACAATAATGCCTACTATGCACTTGATGTGTTGCAAAAAGCATATTTCGGCAAAAGTGTCGGGAGTAAGTTTATTAAACAAAAAACAGGGGAGCAGCTTGACATTAATTACGCGGAGTTAGCGAAAGCTTACAAGGCAGACGGTGAACGTGCGGAAGACCCATATGAAATAAGAGCAGCACTAGAAAGAGGTATAAAAGCGGATAAACCCTACGTCATAGATTGTGTAGTAGACCCCGAATCATCAAGACTGGTACGAGTAGGACCAGTAACTTGGGAATTCTTCTGGGAGGAAATGAAGAAGCGTAGAAGAAATAAATAAGAGGGGGATCCAATCTTTGCATAACCCTGTTCTTTTAGAGGTTTCAAATATTGATCTATATTATGGTGAATTACACGTTTTGTGGGATGTTTCCCTAAAAGTCTATGATGGAGAAGTAGTTTCAGTAATAGGTCCAAATGGCGCTGGTAAGACCTCCCTACTTAATGCTATTTCAGGGATTCATCCAATACGCTCTGGCAGTATATATTATATGGATGAAAGGATCGATGGGTTGCCCCCTCACTATATTGTAAGGAAGGGCATAGTACATGTTCCCGAAGGAAGAGAAATCTTTCCGGAGCTTACCGTTATTGAGAATCTGTTATTAGGTGCTTACACACTTAAGGATCATAAAGAAATTGAACGAAACCTTCAAAAAGTCTATGAACTTTTCCCAGTATTAAAGACAAGGAAGAAACAGAAGGCGGGTACCCTAAGTGGAGGAGAGCAGCAGATGTTGAGCATAGCCCGCGGATTAATGTCAAACCCTAGAATTCTGTTAGTTGATGAACCATCTCAAGGGTTATCACCTATTCTCGTGTCAGAATTATTTAAGACTATTAAAGAGATTAATAAAGATGGAACCACCATTCTACTAGTTGAACAAAATGTTCATTATTCATTAGCCTTAGCGCATAGGGCGTATGTTCTAGAGAATGGAAAGATTGTGTTAAGTGGAGAGGGAAAATCTTTACTTCATCACGAGTATGTGAAAAAGGCATACTTGGGAGTTTGAAAATGACATCGATGAGCGAGTTACTTCAACACCTAATAAATGGGATAACGTTAGGGGCAATGTATAGCATTATGGGCGTCGGTTTCACACTCATATTTGGAATAATGGAAGTGCTAAATTTTGCCTATGGGCAACTTTTCATGTTTTCTGCGTATACTTTTCTATTCCTTTATTCATTTTTTGGGGGGAATTTCCCTCCTGCTGCTGCAATAACCCTGACTATCTACTTTCTAGCAGGAATGTTGCTTGAAAAAACCCTCGTAGAACCGATCCAGAAGAAAACCCCTAATTGGTCTATTCCGGTGCTGATGAGCACCATTGGACTAGGGATGGTACTAGAGAATATAGCTCTAATTGCGTGGGGGGCAATTTATAGAGGTATACCGTATTACTTCAAAGGAGTCCTCGAGTTTTCCAGTTTGAGAGTTAGTTATGATCGATTATTTATTCTTATTGTTAGTGTATGTACGTTGCTTTTCACGTGGTTTGTGGTGCATAAAACTAAAATTGGACTTGCAATGAGAGCAGTTTCACAGAATAGGAAAGCCGCAGCTTTAATGGGAATTGACACTAATAAAGTTTACATGTTCACCTTTGGACTAAGTACGGCACTAGTTGCTTTAGCTGGTTCCCTTCTGATTCCTATATTATCTGTGTATCCAACAGTAGGTAGCATTTGTGGAATGAAGGCGTTTGCTGTAACTCTTCTTGGAGGAATAGGTAGTATGGAGGGGGCTATTATAAGTGGTTTTATACTTGGAATAGTTGAATCGATAACTGCTGGTTTTATTTCTCCCTTTTTTGTAGATATGGCTGCTTTTCTTTGCATTATCATAATATTAGTCTTCTTCCCGCGGGGAATTTACGGGATGTTAAGGAGGGAAAGAAAATAAAAGTTAAATTTGATCTCGGCATGATAAACAAGATTGTCATACTACTCATATTACTGTTTCTCATAATCTTCCCTTTTTTCGGCGGAAGCTATGAAATACATCTATTTATTCTCTCTATGATTTTTGGTATTACAGCTATGTACTGGAACCTTTTAGATGGTTATATAGGTATAATTAATTTTGGATACGCTGGTTTTTTTGGGATTGGCGCCTATTGTTCAGCGTTATTATCAATGAGACTGGATGTATCTCCATTTTTAGGGTTGATTATTGGCGGCTTGGTGGCAGGTGCTATAGGGGTTTTTATTACCATCCCTTTTCTTAGGCTTGGCAAGTATGCCATGTGCATGGCGACTCTAGCTTTCTCTGAAATTTTAAGGGTAATTTGTAGTGGTTGGGTAGAGGTAACCCGTGGAGAAAAAGGTTTATGGGGAATCCCGGCTTTCTTCCCTAGCAGTTCTGCTACCTATTATCTGGTCTTTTTAATCTTGATGATGGGATCTTATATCCTATATAAAATAGTAAATTCCAAATTTGGGTTAGCTTTTATGGCTATTCGCGAAGACGAGACGGTTGCTTATGTTTTGGGTATAGACATAAACAAGTACAAACTTTTGGCCTCATTCATAAGTTGTTTCTTTGCAGGAATAGCTGGGGCTTTATATGCACATTATATACAACTTCTCGCCCCAGCTATTTTCGGTCTCAGTTATACACTTCAGATAATGGCTATGTCCCTAGTGGGCGGGAAAGCCACAGTTTTTGGTCCCTTACTTGGTTCTTTTATTTTGACTTTACTTCCTGAATACTTTAGGTTTTTGGCGGAATACCGGTTAATTGTTTACGGTCTAATCATTATCGTAGTGGTAAATCTTTTCCCAAATGGAATTTTTGGCGGGATTTATTACATTAAGAAGTCTATTGAAAAGTTCATCGCTGGAGAGGATAAAAAAGTGCACACACTAGAGACATGAGAAAAGGAGAAACGAGGTCATGGTCACGATTCTCCGTCTTATCTTAAGAAATATAATCGTGCGCGCTAGCTACATACCTTAAAATCAATGGTGAGCTTTATGGTTGATTTTAGTTTTACTGAAGAGCAGGAACTTTTCAGAAGGGCGGTACGCGAGTGGTGTGAGAAGAATCTTCCGTTGGAGAAGGTTCGGGAAATAGATGAGAAGCATGAGGTTCCAAGGGAAATAATTAAGGGACTAGCCGATTTAGGCCTGCTTTTA
>CAYYZD010000023.1:0-12366 GCA_964476035.1 uncultured archaeon | reverse complement strand
AAGTTGTGAAAAAGAAGGAAATGTTTATAGATATAGGTGCATCAAGCAAAGAAGATGCAGAAAAACTTGGAGTAAGACCGGGAGACCCGATAGTACCTGAAACAATCACTGAGAAAATGGCAAATCAAAAATTAATAATGGGTAAAGCTTTCGATGACCGTATAGGATGCGCAGCAATCATTGAAATAATGCGAGCATTATCAAAGGAAAGCCTAAATGTATCGGTGTATGGTGTTGGAACAACACAAGAAGAAGTGGGGCTCAGAGGGGCTCAAACAAGCGGTTGGGTTGTCAGTCCAGACCTCTGTTTCGTTTTAGAAGTTGGAATAGCAGGAGATGTTCCAGGAGTAAAACCTGAAGATGTACAGGAAAAGGTTGGAAAAGGACCAGCAATATTGTTGCGCGACGCTACACTGATTCCAAACATTAAACTTAGAGATTTCCTCTTCGACCTTGCAGAAGAACTCAAAATACCTTATCAAGTCGATGTATTGGAGCGGGGAGGAACAGATGCCGGGAGAATACACCTAATAAAGCAGGGAGTCCCAAGTATTGTAATAGGAGTCCCAACGAGATATATTCACAGTCATGTAGGAGTTCTTAGCCTTGAAGATTTCCAAAATGCAGTAAAATTGGTATCAGAGGCTGTAAAGAGACTTGACGAAAAAACGATAAAGTCTTTCTTAGAAGTCATCTGAAGCAAGTTTGATATAATTTTCTTCCTTATATTTTTAAAATGCATATCGGCGAAACAAGTAACCCGTTTCTAACCATACTTAAACAAGCGAAGTATGCTGTTTCATAGCTACATTTAGGATGTTTGATGAGATAGATCTCATAAAGCCAAATAACATTTTTAACCCATTCATCTAATTCACCATTGACGTTAATACCTCTTAATAACGTAAGAGCGACATGCGTATGTCCACTAATAAGACCAGGTAAAACTACTTTACCCGCTGCGTCAATAATTATCTCCGCGTATTTGTACTGTTTTTCATTCCGCTCATTTTTCCGATATCAATAATTTTATTTCCTTCCACGTAAACAAACCCGGGCTCTATGACTCTAAAATCTTTACCGACTGTGACTATAATTCCTCTTTTTATTAGAATTGATTTTTATCTTCTCAAAAGCCGCGCACCCACAATTATTTTTTAAATAGTTTAAAGTGATCGTAGCAGATTTAAAATGCCTATTTTAAATAAGTTTTTGACTTCTCTAGGTATGTTTAAACTTAACGAGCTATTTGAGTTTCAAGTAATACTTAAGTAAATAGACGTATCTTAAGTAATTATAATTGACCATTAATTCTTCACAGGTTTCGGTGTTAGCCATGAGTTCTCTTGAAGAAAAGGTGAGGGCTTTAAGTGGTGAGGAAATTGAAAATATAAATCTAATTTTAACGCTTTTCGACGGAGATTTGGAGTACGAGGAAAGTCTTTTCTTAAAGTTTAGAGCCTACTGTCTTAGGCATGGAAAAGAACTTCCAACAAGGGAAACGTTTAATGATTTACTTAATAAGGCTCAAGAGGTTGAAGTTGTTAAAAAAACAGAGTTACTAGGTAGAAGGGCGTTAAGGAAGCTTCAAAACGAAATCATCAAACCACCTACACAAGAAGAGCTGGAAAAAGCTGTTGAACTACTTAAAAAGATTAGGGAAGCTAAAAAGGTGAAGAAACCTCCCTCTAGACGAGCTGAAAAAATAGCGCAAATAGCTGAAACACTTTTAGAAAGCTTTTATAAGAGAGTAACTGTAAGCTTACCTCCGGCAGCAAGAAAAGATGTAATACGTTTTATAGAAAACAAAGTTATAGACGATGCGCTTAGAAAACTTAGAAAGGCGGTTCAAAAAGTCAACGAAGAAGAATTTGTGGAAATAGTAGAGAAAGAATGCCCTATAGGCTTAAAGGAATCGATTTTAGAGTTCATCAATAGATATGGTTATCAAAAACTCCAAATAGCCTTAGCGCTAGCAACTTTAATACCCGTAAAGTTATACTTCGACTTAAAAAGTCAAGATGAAAGTTAAAATTACGATTTTCCAGCAATAGTCATCTCTGACACCTTTATAGTCGGCGCATATACGCCACCAACATTTGAAACGTCCTTCCCAATAAGTTCTATCCCATCCTTAACTATTTGATGAAAGTTCCCTGAGATCATAATTCCTTTAACAGGCTTTTTAACTTCGCCATTTTCCACCAAATAACCTACAACGACGGTTGCACTCATCTCACCGCTTATAGGATTACTAAGCCACTCACCGATCACATCTATAACCAAAAGCCCCCTCTTAGTTTCTTCAATAATTTCTTCCCTCTCTGCATCACCAGGCTTAAGTATGAGGTTTGAAGGAGCTGGAAGAGGATTACTTCTATAAGATCTAAAGGCATTGCCAGTGCTTAGTGTTCCCTCTTTATTTGCTGTATATGTATCATATAAGAATCCTTTTAACACTCCACCTTCTATTACGGGTGTTCTTCTTGTAGCGACCCCCTCGTCATCGAAAGGCCTAGTTCTTAAACCTGCATCCATCGTGCCATCATCTACTAAATTGAAATTTTCAGAGGCCACCTGTTGTCCAACTTTACCCTTCCATGGGCTGCGTCCCTTTTGAACACTGTAAGCATCTATAGTACTTCCAAACATTATATCTATCATCGAGGCTGTAAATTTGTTGTGCCAAATAACTGGTAACTTCTGATTCTCAATTAATGTGGCATCAAGAATGCTAACAGCTTTACTAGCAGCACTTGTTGCGATTTCGGAGAAATCTATGTCCTTCCACTTTCTTGCCTGCTTAGATTCACCAGCACTCGCCTCTTTTCCTTCATCCTTAGCCTTACACCTAAACCAAGTAACCGCAGCGGTTCCTTCCCTTACAGCCTCAACACCATAGGAATTACAAATAGCAACTTTCCAAACAGAGGTTTCAATAAATCCACGTGTGGGTCTAACTGTTTCGTTGTAGTCCATAGCAGACGTTATTAAAGTATTAGCAGCATCAAAAATTTTCTCTATATCCATTTTAACAATCTCTTTGTCATATATCCCGGAAACAGAAGATTCACTAAACTTTCTATTTATTTCCTTAAAATCTGGGTCTGGGTCGCTCGCCACCGCTATTTTCACAGCTTTTTCAACAGCTTCTTTAACTTTATTTTCCTCTAAACTTGTTGTCCCATAGACTCCTATCTTTTTATCAATAACCACTCTCGCACCGAGACCCGAAGCTACATTACTTTTAACAACGTCGATCTTATCGCTTAAAAGGCAACACTTAGAAGAGTTTTGAACAAGATAAACTTCCACTTCACTTACATTTAGCTTCTCAGCGAATTTTAATGCTTTTTCACCTATTTCTAGCAAATCCACCATATTATCTTCCTCCAATAATCATCTTCCTTATTCTAACAAATGGCCCTCCAAGACCAACCCTAACACGTTGAGCACTTTTCCCACAGCCACCAAAAACACTAGTAAAAACTTTAAAGTCTTTTCCAACAGCATCAACACTCTTTAATGTCTCTAAAATTAATCCACTAATTGAAACAGGCTTCACCAACTCTTTTACTTCACCCTTTTCAATAACATAGCTAGGCCCCGCATTAAAAACAAAACTACCAACACCTACATCCACTTGCCCACCACCTCCACCTTTACCCCTAATGTAATAACCAAGATCCACATCTTCCACAAGTTCCTCAAAGCTATAGTCTCGAGGCTCCATATAGTAATTTGTTTGCCTCACGATAGGGACATTTTCAAAATCTTGAGCCCTAGCATTACCAGTTGGCTCTAACCCAAGATTAGAAGCAGTTTCTCTACTCAAAAGATAACCGTCGAGAACACCGTCCTTAACTATAACGGTCTTCATCTTCCTTACGCCTTGATCGTCATACCATACGGGATATCCTCCCTCAACCAATCCGTTATCAACAATAGTTACATATTCACTTGCAACCTTCTCACCAAGCTTACCACAAAGTATAGACTCTTTACTGCTAACTAAGTCTCCTTCACTAGCATGGCCAAATGCTTCGTGAAGAATTAAACCAATAATATCTGGATCAGCAACAATGGGATATGTTCCAGGTTTAGCAGATTTAGCTTTAGCAGCATCAATAGCAAGCATCGAAAGGTCTATTACAAATTTTTCAGCGTCAAATTCCTTAAAAAACTCATATCCACCTACAAAAGTTTCAGCATCCCTCACCTGTTCCATTACCCCATTAACCTGAGCAACGGAATGATGTCTCAATCCAGTCAACACAACCTTTGTTTTAATATTTGCACCCTCGCTTGACAAGAACCATCTCCTATCTTCCTCTATTCCAAGAATTGTGGAAACGTTCTTAATTTCATCACTTACAATAGCTTTCCTATTAACGTCGACAACGAAGTTTACCTTTTCATCAGGGGGGATCTCAAACGGATCGGCCTTAACAGAAATCTCTTTCTTATCAGCACAAGGTTCTATCTCTGCGTAAACTTTCTTGTTAACAAGCTTTATAGATGTTTTAGCAATTTTAACTGCTTCGTTTAAAACTCCCAACAAAGTATCTGAATTTATAATAGTGGTGGAAGCGAAACCTGGAATTCCATCCACAATGGCTGTTATACCGACTCCGAGAGCAGATTCGCTTTCATATCTTGTAAATTTCCCGTTCTCAGATACTATAATTTCGCTTTTCACTTCTTGATAGCGTATGTCAACATATTCAGCTCCAAGTTGAAAGCCTTTTTCAATAATTTTGTCAAAAATTTCTTCCATAAAACCCCTTCCTATCAAATTAATTAACTAAACTTTCTACATCCGCAGGTCAACTATTAATTATTATTCATAAACTAAATTTAGTAATGTATTAAATAATCTACCATTCGTCGTGAAACGATGTTATCGTACAGACATTACATTACCGACCTTAAACTACAAAATTCGGTCAAAAAACTCATTAGCTTTTCGATGATTCTATATGGAAAGACTAATATTGCAATTTGCTGATGTAGTATTGAGGCAGCGATAGGTGAAGCGTGATCCTCAATCCTCCTAGTGAGGATTAAAGCATTTCTCTGGATGCAAAGGATCTATCCGTAGCACGCTTCTCTCGCTATAGCCTCAACACAATACCACTTTTACTTAGGCTTCCCCTAACTCCTTTGCTATAATTTTGAAATCCTCCCGTAGGTTTTCCCTTAATGGAGGCCTGTAAAGAGAGGTAGCCGGATGATATGTTGGGATAATTTTTAACGCTGTTAGAAGTGTGTTCACCCTGAAGACTTTTCCACGTACTTTGCTTATATTTTCAGCTTTAAACCCAAATTTATTCAAAATATAGCTTGTCGCATAGTTCCCTAAGGTAACAATTATTTTCGGATTTATTATCTTAATTTGTTCATCTAAATAAGGGGAACATGCGGCAATCTCCTCAGGTTTCGGGTCACGGTTTCCAGGCGGTCTGCACTTTAAAACGTTAGTAATGAAGACGTCTTCCCTTTTCAAACCTATCTCGCTTAAAAGTTGATCTAATACTGCACCCGCCCTCCCACAAAAGGGTATGCCGTAAAGATCCTCATTTTTACCAGGCGCTTCTCCTATAAACATTATTTTCGCATCTGGATTACCCTCGCCAGGAACAGCATTTGTTCTAGTTTTCCAAAGCTCGCATTTCTTACATTTTCTAACTTTTTCAGCCACTTCGTTTAATTTCAAGCCTTTCTCTTTCATGGTACTCAACCTACGTGAAGTATGTACTTTTCATTTTCCTTGATGTTTAAATATTAGTTTGACATAAAAATGTTAATTCCAAACAAGTTTTCACGGAATTTTTATATATATTAGTATACAATATTTTTAGTTGAAGCTAAGTATAGGTGTAGACTGTTGGCAAGTCGCTTAATATTAGGAACACCATCAATTTATGAATTAACTTTTAATAAAAGTATGACACTCCCCCTTCCATCAATCATTTTACACAGATTCTATGACACAGTTTACATACTCTCTTTCCGCGTCGTCAATTTTAGAGGAGAATGGAAACTACTAATACCGATTTCCACCAAAAATCTAAGGCAAACAACTGAAAAACCATTTATTGACCACATATCTGTACAATTCCCACTTACTGATATAGATAAACTTTCTAAATTAAATATAGCAACTATCAGCCTTCTAAAAACATCTGCAAAGCTCTTCAACAAAGATTCCCTTATTGTAAAATTAACATTAAGAGAAGCGGAAAATGTAGCTTCAAAACTCTATGAAACCATTTCAAGCAGACTTTCTGTATCGCAAACCTTTGTTGGAGGACCGATAGAAATAACCCCTCAAATAAATCTTTCTTCTCATATGATAGAAAGCAAAACATGTAAAATTCCAGATTTGCCTCAAATCGAGGGTGAACCCATACTCGGATTTACATCTTCGATGAGTTTCGGAATATTTAGTGTAGATGGTGAGCCATACTTTTCAATTTTTATAAAGTGGACTGGAAAGAAAAGATTTGGAACAAGATATGGATTAATTTCTCTAAAGAATTGGAGTAAAATATCTACCCTGGCTAAAAACACGCTTTCCCTGTTGTTATTATCATTTAAGTTACGTGAAATGCCAGAAGAAGAAATTACAACAATATTAAGAAACATAGGAGAAACAACTGAACATCTTTCCACTAAAATAGTAACCGTATGTGAATATAGATTCCTCAGAACAAGACAAACATCTATTACAAGGTTTTTAGAATAATTCCTACAAATTCTGATATGCGGTCTTCTAATCTTCAATTGATTAATAACATTAATAGGCTGCTTTACCCTTAACCTCTTTAATAGATAATGCTGTAACTGTCCTTTGCACACCTTCCCAAGTTCTAATTTTTCTGCTAACGAATTCACTAATTTCTTTTATATCTTTACCTCGTACTTTAGCTATAACGTCGAATTCTCCGGTCACAAAATGCGCTTCTATAACCTCTTCACGTTCTGAAAGCTTGCTCAATATTTCTTCTTCAGTATCTGGTTCCGTAACTATAAGTATGAACGCTATCATCGGAAATCGCCTTCCCCACAAATGTCAATAAATAAGTAGATTTTCAACTAGATAAATGTTAATGATAAAATGTTAAACATGAAACTTAACCCTATCTCAATACATGTCTTTACATTTACATATTTTTGGCAAAACTACCACACTCAGAAATTGGAACCTTCTGTGTAAAGTAAGGGGGTCTCTCGGTTTTATTAACTTATCATTGTCGTATTTCGCTTCCAACCGAGAGATTTCAAACATTTTATGTAAGTAAAAGAAATAGCACTAAAGCTATTGCCGCCAGCATTGCCAAAATGGCAATTTTGGAAATAATATCTTTTCCCATAATTTTCTTGGTTCTTAATGTTTCAGATAAACCCTTTTTAATACTTCCCTCAATTTTTCTAGCAGGCCCTATTAATCTCATTATTGTTTCTTCGTCCACTCTTCTCCCATACACTTTCGACAATTTTTCTCCAACTTCTTTAATACTCATTTCTCCCCGAAGAAAACTTTCAATAATGCTTGAGACTTCTGCCTTGCCAATTGCTCGCATTGTAACCCAACCATGTTGTCTAGCATACTCAACAATTTCAAGAGTTCGTGCAGGTGTTAAACCAACTATGTTGGAAATTTCCACTATACTACGAGTTCCATCTGCAATACTTAAAACATCCAATCCATCGAAGCCAAACTTCTTCATTACTTCCTCGCGGATCCTTGAACCTCGTCTTAATAACTCTACCATATTACATAATCGTTTAGGGTAGATATTTTCTAATTCTTCTCCTAGCTTAACTTCCAGTAAAACCGTAGGTTTAGCGTTAATTTTCTCAACCAAAGCGTCCACAAAATGTTGAAAAGCCAGTACCTCGGGGGTTTCACGAAGCATTTCACTAAAAAGATAAAGTTTTCGTTCAAATCTTTTGAAAAACTCTTTTTCAATTATTTTTAAAAGTTCTTTCCCCTCATTTCCAGTTTTATCGTCTGAAGCTACCACAAAGAGTATATTTTTTGAAACAAGGAAGGTGAATGCTGTATCTTGCATAGAAATGGTTTCTAATCTGTCCCCTCCAACCTCCCTAGCAAAATTATATACTGCAGTGAAAAATCCTGAAATTAAATGGGGGTCCGTCTTAAATCCCCCATACGACCTATAGAATATACAAAGCCCAGAGGAATCAATGATCCAAATATTATAAATCATATCGCGATCCTCTTCATACACTCTACAATTAATCTATGCCTATACTTCCTACATATAAAATTTCACCATATATCTTTTCATTTTTGAGAACCTCGCAACATATATAGAAGTTATTATATAGTAAACTTAAAGAGACGTAAAATATTTCATTAATGAAACGAAAATTTGGCGGTTAAAATGCGAACAAAAATATACCAAGAAGTAAAGGGAGAAGACTTAAATCATCCAATAGCAATAGTAGGACTACCTGGGATAGCGAGAGTCGGAAAATTAGCCGTAGTAAGAATAATAGTGGAATTAAACGCTAAGCGTACCATGGATATTTTCCCATACGATTATCCCGCATGGGTTATAGTTGGAAAGGACGGAGTTGCACGTCCACTAAAAAGCTCGATATTCCTTTACAAAGGTAAGGATCGAGATATCCTTTTTCTAACAGGAGATGCTCAACCTTTAAGCCCAGTTGGTCTTCATGAATATTCTAAATTTATCGTTCAAAAATTCAGCGAATTAGGATGCGAATTAATAATTGCATTAGCAGCATATAGTATGGGAAGGGTACCTGAACAACCTAAAATACATGTCGCGGCCACAAACGAGAAACTTCTTAAACAATTTTTAGATTACGATAGTGCTGTACTCTTTAATGGAGGAACGATAACTGGAGCAAATGGGCTTATTCCAGCCTATGGGAAGGCATATTACGATATTGATGGAGTTGTACTTCTAGCGGAAACCTATGAAAACCTAAAGATGGATCCAAAAGCTTCCGAAGCCCTCGTAAACCTTCTTAACGATAAACTTGATTTACAAATAGATGTAACAAAAATAAATCTCAATGACCGTAGATTAAGAGAGTTTTTCGAAAGAATTGATATCGAAGAAGAGGAAAAGATAAAAGAACCAGGGAAAGAAAGAACATACATAACCTAAGCACACAGCACATTATTCTTCTCGTATAAATCTTTTTAATATGTTGATCCCGTATCTTTATTGGTGAAAAAATTGATCACAGCTCTATATTTGATTGCAAAGGGAGGAGCCTGCATATTCAAAAGAGAATATACAAAGACGGAAGTGGACGAACAGCTGATTTCAGGCTTCCTATCAGCAATAGAAAACTTTGCAAGAGAAACTTTCCTAGACGGTTTGCAGGAAATAAAACTTCAAACGGGAAGAACACTTATATACGGTATTTGGGGGAAAGAAGGAGAACTTCTAGGAGCAGCCTTAGCGGATGGAGAAGACCACCCAAAACTTGTAGAAGATTTGCTCAATGAAATAATGACAAAATTTTATGAAAACTATCAATACTATCTTAAAAAGGAGGCATACGATACTAATAAATTTGAAACATTTACAAATGTTGTCGATAGCTTAATAGTTTCTAGAATAAAAGATAGAGGAGTATCCACACTTACTATGGGAGCCATAGTAGGTTCTTGTTTAAGTGTAATCTTATTTTTACTTTTAATGCCCCTTATCGAAACTCGTTGGAGCTTGTTTCCAATAATCGTCTTCATATGGACAATCCCATCACTATTAGCCGGGTACGTAGCGGGGAACAGAAAACTTGGAGTTATATCCGCACTAATAGCATCATTAGTCCTACTAAGCTTCATACGTTTTGCAAGCGGCATGCCTTTACCAGTACTATTATTTGCCTTCGAAATATTCCTTCCATCCTCAATACTACTAGGATTACTAGGTGGATACATACTAGAGAGAAAAGCCCTCTACCCATTAAAAGAAACATAGATCAAAAATTCACTCGGGTTCTCTTAAGCTTATATAATCCTCTTCTTCTGCCTTTAAAATCATCTTTAAAATCCGTTCACGTGGAATATGAGACAACTTATTAATTATTTCCTCAACAGTTAACTTATCATTTATCATAAGAAAAACATCAGTAGCATCTTCTTCAAATTCCCTGAACGGTTCAGGGAGTTCGGAGGAGAAAAAGTCGTAAAACCTGCTTGATCTGGTAGGAATCATTTTTAATAAACGATCTGCAGGTATTTCTTTCTCTTCAACTTTCTTAACAATTCTCGGAGCTTCTTTCTCTACAGGTCCAATCCTATCTAGAATCCTCATAGTTTTTATCAGTGTATACCCCATCTGAACGACCTCGCTGAATTGAACCACCAAGAATCCTTCTCTAAGTTTAACAATGGCTATTTTTCCCATAAACCCGTCTATAATTGCTCTTCTACCTATTTCAGCTAATTCTTTGGCAACATCTGTGATTTTCTTCAAGATCGAGAGATCTTCAAAGGTGGATTCAATTACACTTCCATCATCAGAGAGGACGGCCCAGCCTAGAACGCTAGGGTCCATCCCAAACTCTTCCCACAATACTTTACTTACGTTCTCCAAAGTGAAGCATCCTCCCACATAGATACCTAATAATAAGTGCGGGTAGTAACCGACATTTGACCAAGAATTTTAAGGACAAAAAACTTAATAATCTTTCTCAACTACTCACTTATCTTGACAGATGAAGAAAAACCTGGGTTTGAACCCCTTATGGCGCTTAAAAGGGGTAGATGACATACAGGCTAGATGCAGATGTCACCTTTATTATAGTTATCCCCTATTTTTTGCGAAAGTAGTAATAGGGGTTACAAGACAAAAGCTATATGTAACCTCCGAATAAAATATCTATTAGTTATAGGGCGGAAGGGAGTAGGGCGCCCATTTATTTTTGATACTCGACTATAAGTTGTGAATCCAACTTATATCCCTAATCTGAAGTCCAATTATGTTTTACGTCACTAGGAGATTTCTGTTTTTAAACTCGTAGAAACGAGTTTAACGTTCTCTAATTACTGAATACAATAAGCATTTTTTGGAACAATTTATGCAAGTGAAAATAAAAATGCAATTGTTTAAAAGATAATGATAACTATTGAACTTATTCGAATCAAAATAAGTGGTGGGTGTCTTGATTATTAAGAAGGACGTAGAGGGACTAGGCTTAATCGATGGAACAAGAAGAATCTTAGAATTTAGAACACTAACTTTAAAGGTTGGAGAAGCCATATCGGAGACAGTCAGCTTGGATATAGAGACCGTCTACTATGTTTTAAGTGGAAAAGGAAGGGTAGGCACCGGAGAATACGGAAGAGAGGTTAAGAAAGGAGAAGTTATTTATGTGCCTCCTGAAGACGTCATATCACTGCAACAAGTGGGAAGCAAACCTTTAAAGGTCCTAAGAGTTAGCATAGATACGTCTGAGGAAACTAAAAGAATGGAAAAAAGAGAAAGATTTGCGTAACTGGTTAATAACAAGAGCAATTAACAACAGAGCTATATAAATTAACAGTTTTACGGTATTAGATTAAGCTATGTGAAAATGGTTTATAAAATCCTTAGAATTCACTTTCGTAAATAAATTTCGAAAGTTCTACATAAATTAGGCGCAACAAAGTTTACATGGATAGCCAACCTTTAAATATAGATCAGCAAAATAAAGTTACAACCCCCTTCGGGGAGGTATAAGGGTGCTTTAACAGCGGATGTGTTTTAATTGAAGACGTGGAAAGTAACTACTCAATTTAGAGGGAAAATCTATACCCATGACGCTTTTGACCTAAAAGACCTAAAAGGTGAATACGTAATTCTAAAGGAAAAATGGTTCAGCAATTTTGTGAAATCGATTGAAAACAAAAATTATCAAATAGAAAAAATAAGCCTTATATCCGTCGTGGACCCAGAGGGGAAAGAGATAACCATACAAGGCAAATTCATCATGTACATAATTTTCAACTGTCTTTTTGCCCAACACTATTTACCTATCAGACTTTTAATGGGGAAACTTCAAAGCGGCGAAATAATAGTATTCGCAATAGGTCCAGAGCCTTTTGCAAAAGCAGTTGCAGAAGATGAAAGAATCCTATTTCACCCACTATTCTCCCTAATTGAAGAATATAAAAATATAGAAGAGATAGTGATTTTAGCTTTGCCAGAAACAATGAAACCATGAACCACCATTCACGCATGTAACACCAATACTATCCATGTTTTCCGCATCGAAGTACGATCATAACTAGACGATAAGCTATTATAAACCGTGAAATAGCTTTAGAATACCGTTCAGCACTAATCTCACTGATTCCCCTGTCATAGA
>CAYYZD010000022.1:0-12392 GCA_964476035.1 uncultured archaeon | reverse complement strand
TATACGAAGAGAAACGTGCCAAGCACCTTATACATCCTATAGATCGTTCATGGGAAATTTGGAGATTTTGCCCTCACCGTTTTGCAGCGAATATTTATATTGGTTGTTCTCATGCTTGCGTCTACTGTTATGCCCGTTCTCTTAGGCCGGATTATCATAAAAGAATTGAGGTTCGTGTAAATGCCGTTGAATTAGTGAGAAGGGAACTAGAAAAGCGGAGAGGGAGACTTCAACCTGTAAACTTCGGATCGGCAACCGACCCGTACCAGCCAGCTGAAGAAAAATATAAATTAATAAGAGGTGTCCTTGAAGAATTTTATAATTTTAACTCTCCTTGCTTTATTGCTACGAAGTCCGATCTTGTTCGAAGAGATATTGATATCATTTCAAAACTTTCCTCTAAGAAGCTTTGTGCCGTTCTCTTTACGATCATTACTTTAGATAAAGAATTAAAGAAAATGATAGAGCCGTTTTCTCCGCCTGTGGAGAGAAGGCTGGATGCTATTAGGGAGCTTTCGGAGGTTAAAATTCCAGTGAATGTTAGAATAGATCCTATTCTTCCATACATAACTGATGATATGCCTACTTTAGAAGAACTTATCTCAACAATAGCTGATTTAGGAACTCGCCATGTAATCTCCTCTGTACTTAAAATTTCTAAAACTGTTTGGAAAAACTTTAGAACATTTTTAAACAAATACGACCGCACATTAATTAGGAAATATGAGAAATTGTATTTTAAGAAGGGATTTAGTGATCTTGCAGGTTATAGAAGAGCAGAAACAAAATATAGATATAAGGTTTTAAAACGAGTAGCTGAGTTATGTAAAAAGTATAAGTTAACATTTGGAACATGTAAGGAAGGTTTCTTCGATCTACACACCGATAGATGTAGTGGTTTAAAGCTTAAGGGAAGATATTACCCGAGTTTAGAAAATTACTGGAAATTTCTCTACGAGAGAAAGGCTACCACATCCTTACAGGATATAATGCATGTTGCAGAGAGTTTTAGAACCTCCAGAGATTATCGAAGAAAGCTTAGGATCGCTTGGAACAAGGGAATATTGTTCAAAAACATTCCCGGAGTAGAACAGGAGAAAGACCTTGAGAAAGGTATAGTTTACACCGTGCGAGGTGAATAAAATGCAATGTAAGAAATGTGGTCAATGTTGTTTAAATACTGAAATGATGCTTTCCGAAGATGACATAGAACGCTTGGAATCTCTTGGCTACTCCAGACAGGAATTTACGGTGGAAAAGAGAGGATTCATTTTTCTAAGGAATATTAATGGGCACTGCTTTTTCCTTAATCCCGCAACTATGAAATGTAAAGTTTATGATTACAGGCCAACTGGCTGCAAATTTTATCCAATAATATATTCAATACGTGGGGGAAAATGTGTGGTTGACGAGGATTGCCCTATGAGTCACACCGTAACCAAGGAAGACATTGAGAAAAATTGTAAAAAAATAGAAAATTTTGTTAGAAAGTTAATCAGGGAAGCTGAGTTGAGAAGGAGAAGTCTCAGATCTTAACTTAACGTAAACTTTGCGTATGATGCTCCTTAGGTCCGTGCTGAGGATGATTTTATCCTTTTTAGATGATTTTAAAAAGTATTCTAATAGTTTTAGGTCTTCTTGAGGAAGTTTTAAATTTTTGTCCAATGCTAACTTTGCGATTTTTGAAAAGGCCTCTTTAGAAAAGGATATGCTTGGCCGTTCGAGTTCAAATTCTATAACAAATATTTCATCTCCTTCCTTAATATCTTTATAATGAGTAGAAAGGGTAGCTAAAAGATTTTCTCGCCGGCTAAATCCCTCAAGCGTTACATCGTGGTCATTTAATTCTGAAACTTTCTTTTTAACTATCCTCTTTATTTTCCCACGACCTATTAATCTACCCTTAGGCCCTTTTGTGTAAAATTCCACGGTGTCACCGGGATTTAGCCCTTTGTTGGTTTTCCTTATTGTAGCTCTTTTAATACCTAACAAAATATCTACAGCATATTTCCTATCGAAAGAAAGGCGTTTAAGCTTTTTATCTTTAGAATAACCTCTCATCCTCACCATCTAACCATGTACTTTTAACAATTAGAAGATTGCGATTAAAAAACGAAATTAACATCAATATCGGGAAAGCGGGGTCTGAAAAGGGTGCGGTCATCACCTTCCATTTAATTTGCATGCGTGGTTGCAGTCTTAGTGGCGGTTCTTCATCCCCCATATAGCAAATTTATAGCTTTGGAATTTTAAATTTTACTGAAAAGCTAGTACAGATCCGCTATTTTTACATTTTGCCGTTTTTACCTTAAATAAACATTTGGGGTTTATTAAAACTTTAAACTAATGTCGTGAAAGAGACATTTCACGTTAATGAAGTGGAAACATTATGGTGGGAGATTTACTATAGTATACTTGGTATGATAAGTAGAATTGGTATAAAGTGGTGACATTATTTGTCGACTATTAAGGTTAAAAGGGAAACTTTATTGAAGTTAACGCGGCTAGCTGGACGTTTAACTGAGAAAACTGGGAAAAGGATGACTTATGACGATGTAATACGATTTTTAATTAGCCAGTTTGAGAGTAAGGAGCTAGGAAAAGATATTGAAGTTGATGAAACTACTCAAAAATTGTTGTCATATATTGATAAGTCGTTTCCAGGCGCTGGGTCAGAAGACTTCAGAGAATATGAGTACGAGGATCTTGGTGATTAAAATGAACGTTTGTTGACACAGAAATATGGAGTTTTACTCAGAAAATGCCTGTAAAAGAGAAATTTAGAAATAAATTAGAATACGAAGAGGTTTTAAAAGTGCATATGGAAGCAAGAGTTTTTGAAAAAGGTTTTAAGAGCAGAGATAATTTATATGGCACTTCACCAAGTTGCAGAAATTTTCATGTTTTAGGTTTCAGAGGCTTTAAGTTGCCGATGGACTTTGTTGTGGAATATGTAAACGTCTTATTATTTTCTGAACGTATAATAAAAGTACCAGTTACATCTAGCCATGTTCAGGAAGCCTTAAAATTAAGCAGGGAAAGCGGAATACACATATGGGATTTTCTCTGCATTGTACCAATAAGGGAATATTTAGATAGAATATACACGGTTGACAAATATTTTCTCCACGAAACTTTTCAAAAATTGGGAATAAAAATTGAAAATCCCCTTGAAATTTTGGATTAAAATCTAATTGTATCATTCCTGAAAGGTCGTTATTGATAATAGCTTAATGGTTGCTACAATGGTATATTGGGTATTTTATTTGTTATCAAGTTAACATTACAATTACTACTACCAAAGTAGCTTTAATTTCCTTAATAGGGATTCTTTTACCCAACTTATTTTTTCTTCCCTGCCATCTGGGTATATTCTAATTCCTGTTTTTTGATCTATTGTGTACTCGACGATTACATCGTAGTTTTCCGGTAGATTATATACTTCTGTGAATATTTTCTCTGCTAGGTTTGCCATTTTTTCTATTTCTTTGTCGCTGATATTGAAGTATGCTTGGTAGGATCCTATTTCTTTTGCTTCAAAAAATTCTGGTAATTTTTTGATTTTTTCTATTTCTTCCTTCGAAAGCCAAATTATTGGTATGTCGCATGCTAGACCTTCAGTTCCACCGGCAAATTGGACGAGGCAACCATTCGGAGGGCCTTGAGTAGCTTCCTTTGTGTAGAAATGTATAATTCCACCTATTGATTCTTCTGCTAAATGTTTTAGACATTTTTTGAATAAATTTATACGCTGAATCTTATTCATTTGTTTCCCCTAGATGTCTCAGTGACGAAATTGATAGATTAGTGCCTTTGAGAAGGCTAGTGAACTACCCCCAGCTTTCGCAGGGGGCTTCCAGCGTTTAGCTGGGGGCTTTACGCCTCCAACCTCATCTGCTGGTTCAGCGGGGCTCACACTCCGCCATCCCACAGAGCTCATTACCCTGTAGGCTATATTGATACATGCATTCAAATCTCTATCATATTCCATTTCGCATTCTGGACATTTAAATATTCGTCCTTTAACTCGGGCAACATGCCCACATCTGTGGCACTCTTTGGATGTATTCCTTGTTTCTTTCTTTGTTAAGTATTTCACTTCTATGCCTTCAAGAAGGGCTTTGTACTCTATGTAGGTTTGGAGTTTCCTGAAAGGTAGTGAGTGAAATCTTCTATTAAGCCTCTTAGACCTCTTGAAGTTTCTGCGTATTCCATTTAAGTTTTCCATCACTATTACTGGTTTTGGAAACTGCTTAGCATATTCAATTATCTGGTTCGCTATCATGATAGTTACAAGTTGTGCAGGATGCTATAGAACGCTAAAGATAGATTATCCCCTTGTTACAAAAGATTTTAAGTTTAAAGTGCTACACACGGTGGAACTTTTAGATGAACTAGTAGGGAAGGGTTGCCTTAGGCTTTCACGGGAAGTTCGTAAAGTAGTGACTTACCATGATCCATGTCATCTTGGAAGACATTGCCGAGTTTTTGATGCTCCTAGAAACCTTCTTAGACGTATTCCTGGACTGGAGTTTGTGGAAATGAAAAGGATTAAGGAATATTCGTGGTGTTGTGGCGCAGGAGGATTGAAATCCTATGACAATGCGTTAGCAACTTCTATAGCTGTCGATGGACATGTAGAAGCCAAAGAAGTTAATGCAGACGTAATAGTATCAGCATGCCCATTCTGTAAGAGAAATTTAAGCGACGCTGCATCAGCTGCCGGCAAAAACGCATGCGAAGTCGTAGATATTGTAGAATTGCTGAAAAATGAAGCCTTTTTATAATATACGAAACTTATGGTCTCGTAACTCTCTAAAGATATTTCTTATGGTCAAAGGCTATCAAAAGAAGTTTCTTCGAAGAAAAGATAAAAACAAGGCGAAGAATTTAAAGGATCTTTACGAAAAAAAGGTAATTATTATTTTTGTTTAGATTGTTCTGTGGATTACTTGTGGTCCGACTTCTTGGTATTCTTTCTTGGTTATCCATAGTTTTTGAAATGTTTTTAGGCTTGCTAAGATGGATCCGCCTATCCATACTGAGAATTGTCTTTCTGGTGGTGCAACTATTTTTACTTCTACACCTGTTATGCCCCGTTCGGCTAGAGCTTCGGTGATTTCTTTGTGTAGTCTTTCTTTTAGTCCTGGGAACATTGTGGAGCCGCCTGATAGGACTATGTTGGCTAGCATGTCTCTTCTTACGTCTACGTCGCATTTCATTATGCTGTCCATTACTGCTTCGTGGATTGCCATTTCTTCTTTCCCTATTAGTGAGGGGTCGAACATTATTTCTGGTGCTAGGAATCTTTCTGTTCCTATTACTAGGCTGCTTCCGTCGGGTAGCGTGTATGTTTTTTCTGGTGAGACTTTTTCAGCTAGTTTTAGTTCTTTTTCTGGGTCTACTGCTACGTAGCATAGTTTTTCTTTTATGTCTCTTACGATTTCTCTTTCTGCGCTGCTTATTAGGGCATATCCTCTTTCTCTAAGTAGTCTTCTTAGATATTCTGTTACGTCTCTCCCGCCTAGGTCTATTCTGTTGATTGCGTGGGTGAGTGCGAATCCTTCGTAGATTGGTACGATGTGAGTGACTCCGTCTCCGCTGTCAATTACGAGGCCTGTTGTTCTTCCTGATGCATATAAGCTTAATACTGCTTGCATTGATACGTACATGGCTGGTGTGTTGAATGTTTCGAACATTATTTCAGCCATTCTTTCTCTGTTTTTCCTTGGGTTTAATGGTGGTTCAGTTAGTAGTACGGGGTGTTCTGATGGGTCTACTCTTAGGTCGTTGAAGAATGTGTAGTGCCAGATTTTTTCCATAGCGTCCCAGTCTTTTATTATTCCGTGTTCTATTGGGTATTCGATTTTTAAAACTCCTCTAAGGTTTAGAGCTTCTTCTCCAATGTAATATGAACGTGTGTAATGTTCCACATCTGTCATTACGCTGGTATATTTTGGGTATCCTATAACTGTTGGAAAAACGCTTCTTGGTTGGTCTTCGCCTGCATATCCATTTTTAGTAAATCCGCTTCCATTGTCGATAACTATGGGCTTTCCAGGGAATAATTCTTCTGTCATTTTATCTTATCCTCCATAAGCTTGGGTTTAGATGTTGTGAACTTATTAATGTCCTCGATATAATAAGTTTTTTCGACAATAATCGATATAGACGATATCATCTATATTGATTAAAAAGGCTTTTAAACAAATATCTTAATTAGGTTTCTTCTTCTTGTTCTTGGCAAATCAATCATTGTGTTGATGTTTTAAAACAAAAACGTTCTTTTTAACCGGGTGTTACAAAAATTTTCAACCAAAATATTATCAAGCAGTGGATAAGGATCAATGAATGAGTTTTTATCTTCGTTTATGTATCGCAAAATATATATTGATGTTCTGCCTTATATTTTTGTTGTAATATATGCTACAATATTGTTCTTTAAATATTATTTCGCAACATGATGAATTGTAAAATTTATGTAACAGATGGTGATCCTTGTGGTTGTTACCTCTGAAGTTGTTGAAGTCGAGGATGTTATTGGAGGAGTTGAGGCGAGGAGAATTATTCTAAAAAAATTATTAGATGGTCCTAAAAGTGGCGTTGAGCTAAGACATGCACTGGCTACAGCTTTAAACCGATCTGTTACTGAGATTTCTGATGCAATGTTGTATTTTAATCTACAGGCTTTAGAAGGTGCCGGTTTAATTAGGAGGAGTCGTGGTAGGAATAATTGGAAGGCTAAATTTGCTGAAATAGTGCCTGAAAAAATTCAGCTTGTTAGAAAATATTTTGGAATTACTGTGCCTATTGTTTGTATGGGAGGGCTCGATGACCCTGAACATATGCGTGGTGTACGTAGGGTCTTTAGAAACGACACTAACCTTACTCCATTAAAGTATATCTTTGTTATTTCAAACAATTTTAAGAGGAAGATTGCAGGTATACCTGAAGATACTGTTTTTGAGGAATTTGAGGAAAATATTTTGGAAGAAGATTTTGAGGAAGTTTATCGTGAAATTAGATCTATTGTTGAAAGGGAAATTGTCAATTATGAAGTTGTTCTTGACCTGACTTGTGGATCCCGTGTCTGTGTACTTTCTCTGTTTAAGATTGCTTGGGAGTTTGGTCTTCGCTGCTTTTATGTACAGAGATTGGGAGAAAATGAAAGAAGAGTCATATGGATAAAGGACTGACTCGTATTTCAGTGCTTTTGCTTGTAGATGGAGTATTGTTGATTTAATTGTTTTCCGATTAAATATATTCTATGGAAGGCTGTTATGTTTGTTAAAAAGGCTAGGGCCACTATAGTATAGGCGGGTATATTTGAATTTAGTATGCTTAGCTCGCAGGCGAGGAATAAAGTAAATAATCTCTCTGATCTTGCCATTAATCCTATATTTGTTTCTTTTACTCTTAGTGCCTCTCCCTTGGCTCTTGCATAACTTGTCATAAAGGTTCCTATCATTGTTAGTATTATCCAATATTCGAAGTTTACTAAGATTTTAATTTCACTAAGGAAAAGAAACCCAAGTAATAGTACTAAGTCTCCGCACCTGTCTACTACGGAGTCTAGAAAGGCTCCAGTCTTCGTTATTTTATTTGTTACTCTAGCTAGTTCTCCATCGAGTCCATCCAAGAAACCGCCTATGAATATTAAAACTCCCCCTATTACGAGTTGTTCATAGACAATCAGGAAAGATGCAAATATTAACATTAAAAGTGATATCAAAGTTAGAGTGTTTGGCGTTATTGAAGTTTTTGCCAATATCTTTGCAGTTTTTTTAATTATTGGGTTAAATATTCGTTTGACCCTTATTTTTGGCATATTTATCCTCTCTATTTACCAAAAAGGTGTTTTTGTAAAAGATACCTTTAGAGAACCTTTTCCTTGGCGGGATCTTCGAGTCTTCTACGATGATCATGTTTTGGAGCTTGCATTTTTCTCCAATTTCGGCTTTTCTGCCTACGGACACGTAAGGGCCGATTTCACAATTTTTGCCTATTTTTATATCGTTTTCAAGTAAGACTGGGGGATGTATTTTTACATCGGGTATGTCCAGCTCTTTATTAACATAGGTGAGTTTTTCTAGGTAATAGTTGTTTGCCTCTAATAACGCCTGTATGTTATCTATGTCGAACCATTTCTCTTTGACGCATAACGCCTTAATTTTAAATCCTTTTCTGATTGCTATATTTATAGCGTCGATTATTCTTGTGCTTCCCCTTTTTGCTGCTTTTTTTACATACTCTAGGAAGTCTGAAGTTATATACATGATTCCTATAGATGTTGTTATTTTTTCCCAGTTTTTAATGGGCATATTTACTCCATTTACTTCGTTATTACTTCCAACGTATACTTTTGTTCCTTTTCCTATGTACGGGTGAACTGTGAGAGTTGTTTTATCTTCTAGGCCTTCTATAATTTTTTTCATGATGTTTTGGTTTAATAAGCAGTCTGCTGGTGCTAAGATAAAGTTCTTTCCAATTATTTCATCTATTGCTGATAAAAATGAGGAAATAGGTCCTTTTAGGTAATTTTTGGCTTTTACATATTTAATTCTTAAGTTTAGGTCTTTTAGCGAGTTGATTTTTCTGATGATTTTATGACCTAAATGGCCCACTACAACTGTAACTTCTTTAACTCCTACGCTTTCTAAGATTCTTAGTAATCTTTCAATTATTGGTTTATTTGCTACGGGGAGAAGAGGTTTGGGAATGTACTTACTAAGGTCCTTAAATCTCTTTCCAGGTCCAGCTGCCAATATTAAAGCTTCCAAAGAGGCATCACCATAATGAGATGTGTTTTTAAGTGTTCGTAATCTTTTTAGAGTTTATGGTTTAAATGTTGGACGGTGAGATGTTATCTTGTTGGTAATTAATCTTACATTCGACTTTTTACCTGGTGGTATGGAGAGATGGATAGTTGAGTTTTCTAAAGCTCTGAAGAGGAGGGGAATAGATAATTATATTGTTACTCCGCAAAAATTTAATGATTTTTTATTTTCTACGAAAGATGTAGATTTTGTATTTGTGGATAGTGTTGCAACGGATAACGGATTTCTGAATCTTTTTCCTTATAGTTTTGAAGCTTCTAAGAAATGTTTAGAACTTATTGGAAACGAAAAGGACGTTGTTTTGGTTGTTCATAAGTTTAAGGATCTTCCTGCTGCCTGTCTCGTAAAGAAGATGACTCGTGTAAAAATTGCTTATGTTTTGCATAATCCGCCTTTTGGTTGGTTAGTTTCTCCTGAGGGGTATAGAAGTTATAGGATTGATTTTTCTAAGTATGTGGCGGAATATAACTTGTGGAAGAAATTTATAAATTATGTTGACTATTTTTTTAGCAATTCGAAGTGGATCGCAAGCTTGTATAGAAGGTTTGAGAACTTACATGTGGTTCCTCTTTATGCTGGGAGCGATCATATTGAAAGGATCTTGTTAAATAATGCTCGAGGAAAAAAAAGCGTCTTAAGTTTTAATAGTTCATTTATCCTTTCTGTTGGTAGTTTTGAACCGCGAAAAAGGTTTGACCTTTTGTTAAAGGCTTTATCTGAATTAGAGAATCAAGAGTATCGATGTTTCATCGTCGGCGGCAGAAAAGATCCTACTCCGTATGTCGAGCTATCTAAGAAATTGGGTTTAAGATCTAAAGTAAAATTTTTCAGTAAAATTGACGAATCCACCTTATTTAACTTATATTCCAATTGTTATTTTTATGTTCATCCCGCAAATCATGAACATTTAGGTATTGCTGTTTTAGAGGCTATGGCTTCCAAGGCTCCTGTTATTGTTCAAAATAACGGCGGTGTTACAGAACTTATGAAGCATGAGTATAATGGTTTCCACTTTCGTGAAGATGACGTAAGGGAACTTGCAAAATATATGGATTTGCTTTTTGAAGATAGAAAATTACGTGAGAAGATGGCCTTTCACTCAAGGAAGTTAGCAGGCAAATTTAAATGGGATTATGTTGCTAAAACTTTTTTAGAAACCATTTATAAGCAAGATGTTAAGAAAAAATCTTTTAATCATGTTTTATAAATGCTGCGTTCTATAGTTTAAATAGACAAGAGGCGATGATTATGGTTAAGAAATATAATATTTTAGTTTCTTGTGCTAGAGGGCAGGAAAGTGATGCTTGCTCTGAAATCTGGTATTTTATAAGTGAGTTGGGGGATCAGGATGTTCGATGTGATAATACTGGCATTCCGGGTCTTGTTGCTGTTAAAACTTCTTTAGATGCTTTCGATGTTGTCAGAAAGCTTAAGGAAATGGCTATGAAGGATCCTTGGCAGTTTCGCTATACTTTGAGATATGTTCCATTAGAAGAAGTTGTTCCATCCGAGTTGGATGAAATAGCTAAAACTGCCACTAAATTAGCCGTAAAAATTGGGGAAAATGAGACATTCAAAATAGAGGTTCGAAAAAGATATACTACTTTAAGTAGAACCGAAGTCATAGAGGCTGCCGCAAGTAAGATAGAGAGAAAGGTTAATTTAAGTAATCCGGATTGGATTGTTAATATCGAAATTGTAGGGAAATGGACGGGTATCTCTGTTTTAAGACCTGACGACATACTTTCTGTAGCAAAAATCAGAAAGAGGTAGGTTTATTTTTCTACAGCGAATACGGATATTCTATCTAAAATAGATTTAACAACTGCTTCTTTTTTATCTTCTTCTCTCATCGCCGCATATATTTCCTCTTCAGTTATTTTAAAAATGTTTAGTAATTGTTGCATCTTTTCTTTGCTACTTATTTCAAGTAGTTTCTCTTCTTCTCTTCCATTTAAGAGGCTAATTATTTTTTCGAAAAAAGCGATTATTTTCTCTCTACTATCTCCCAGTACTAAAATTGCTGCTTTTCTGATTTGTTTAGAAACTCCCAAGAGATTTATGGCATCTTTTATCTGTCTTTGCCCCGTTGCGTAAAGTAATATTTCTAAGGAAAGCTGAGATGCTACGTTGCGTGATTGTTTAAATGCAGCAATTGCATTTAAGGCTGCGATAAATATATGTTTCCAGGTTGCTATTTTTTCTGGGTCAAAAAGCTGAATAACGACATTTTCTTTTCTAGATATTTCTAATATGTTATCGAATAGATTTTTTGTTATCGGTTCTTCGCATAGTATGGCCGAGATACCCATATATCGATAGTTTTTATAAATATCTTCTTTATTTAGCTGAAATATCTTCATAAATTTCACCTGTAGAACTAAAAGCCACCGCTCTATTACTCATAAAAGTTTTATCATTTATCTGTTTATGATAGGTAACAGTAAAAGTGACTTACAGATAAATCTCATGCATGCGAAGATTTGAGTAAAAAGAGTTCAATAACTTTCAAATATTTTACTTCACACTTACTATTGGTAATCCCGGTACATAATTATTGAGGTGTAGGGGTTGATTAAGTTCTTAGCCCCATGGTGGGATGAGGTATACGATTTAACTCTTAAAGTAGCTGAGAAAATATGGAAGTCTGGTTTTAATCCTGACATTCTTGTCGGTATTGCTAGAGGCGGTTGGATAGTTGCAAGATTACTTTCAGATTTTCTAGATAATAGCAATGTTACAAGTATTAGAATTGAGTTCTATAAGGGTATTGCAGAGACTGGAGAAAAACCCCAAATAACCCAACCTCTCATGATTGATGTGAAAGATAAAAAGGTTTTGATTTGCGATGATGTAGCTGATACAGGTCACAGTTTAATTGCTGCTGTAGAGCATGTTAAGGAAAGGGGAGCAAAAGATGTTAAAGTAGCCACGTTGCATTTGAAGCCTTGGTCCTCCTACAAGCCTGATTACTTTGTCGTTGAAACAGATGCATGGATTATCTATCCGTGGGAAATAAGAGAAACGATTAGCAAACTTGTAAGTAAGTTAAAGAGCGAAGGAAAATCTAAGGATGAGATAAGAAAGGAGCTTTCAAAGACCGGTATAAAAAATGCATTAATTGACTATTTTCTAGAATTAGAGTTTTGAAGCGGCGATAAAAGCCATATATTATTAAAATTACTTCCGTGTAATGCGATCTAAGAAAATAAAGTTGTATTATTAATGAGTACACGAAAGTTGTACTTTGTTTATTTTGTCTCTGTTTTTTCTTCTTCCCCTATGTGTTCTCTTCTTACCCTGTTAATGAGTTCATTGATTTTCTGCGCGATATTCATTAATTCTGTGGATAATCCACTTAGCTCTGTTACAAGTTCTCTTAGCGCTTCTCTACTTTCTTCCACTTCTTTCATTGCTTCACTAAGAAGCGGCTTTTCTTCCCTTGTATATACTTCGAGTTCTAAGGAATCCCAGTTCCATTCTATTTTTCCTTCTTTTATGGTGAAATCGCATCTGATTCTAATAACATCGCCTTTGTCCACTTTTCGTTCCTGC
>CAYYZD010000021.1:0-12437 GCA_964476035.1 uncultured archaeon | reverse complement strand
CCTCTTAATTTCGTCAGCTTTTCTCTCAATCGTTTTTGCTTCTCTTACCAGTTTATTCACTGCCTCTACGTCTTCGTTAACAAAGGCATGTACTGCCAACTCTACTCTTCTTGCCGCTTCACAAACTAATCCAGTATGTTTAATAGAGTATTCAAAGGCTGGCCATCCTGGTCTAGTTTCTTTAACCGCTATTAGAACGGCACCAGCGCATATGATTAGTAGGTAAAATGTTGTGAAAAAGGCTGATTTAATATTATAAATGTCAGCAATGAATCCCAGAATAAGGGGTCCTGTAAAATATCCTGCATCCCTAAGACTTCTGTATAGTCCGAGAGCTGACCCCTTTAATTCTGGTCTAACAACGTCTGCCGAAACTGCTGGTAGGACCGGATAGTATAGGCCTGCACCAATCCCAGTTAAAAATATTAATGCCATCACTGCTGGAAAGCTTCGTACCCAGAGAATTAGGAGTAAGAATGTGGCGTTCAATAGAAGGCCAATTATACATGGGATTTTCCTACCGACCATGTCACTTATTTTGCCGCTTAAGGGCATTGAAAGAGCCCAGATTATTGTAAGGGTTCCTTGGATGATGCCTATTTGTTCTATGTTGAATTGGGCTGTTTTAGCTAAATATATTGGTAGGAAAACCCATATTAGGCTGTCTCCAATTTTTGTTACATGCGCAGTAAGATATATGGTTAAAAGTCTTGGGTTTTTGGCAAACTTTGACAGATTCCTTTTAGACGAGGATTTATATCTAAGGTTATATTCTTTCTCTTCGATGAAGCTTTTTGTTTCTTTAATGAATATGGTTGAGATTGCAAGGACGATGAGAGCTGTTCCAGCTGTGAAGAGAAGTGGTTTTCTTAGTGATTGATATATTGTTGCAAGTATTCCTGCTACTAATGCACCTGCGCTTAGACCTGCATATACTGAGAATTCCATTAATCCGAAGGAAAATGCTCTTTCTTCGTAGCTTCCTATATCGCTTAGTGAAATCATGGCAGCTGCGAGGAACATCCCGGCGCCTGCTCCAACTAGACAATTTGCAACTAGAATTTCAAGATAGGAGTTTGAGTATGCTAGCATGAAAGCTCCTAAGATGTATGTTATACTACCAATCGTTAGCGCTTTCTTTCTCCCAATTTTGTCGCTGATTATGCCGCTTGGTATGTCCATAGTTGCTTTAAGAGCTCCGAACGCTGATATAACAGCCCCCAATTGAACACTTAATGCAACATATTTTTGTGCATATAAGGAAATTATGGTTCTCTCTACTCCGGTAGCTGAGCCTAGTAAGAATACTGCAATGAGTACTGTTAACGCAATTTTTGGGTGTAATCTTATTCCAATTCTTTTTGTTTTACCTTTTAGTTCAATCATTAAATACCCCTTTTATATCAAATAAAATTTGAACTGAAATATAGCTGGAAAATTTCGTTTATTAAAGACTTGTTTAAAGTTAAAAATATTGCTTACTCAAAATAAAACTTGAAGTTTGAACTTTGGTTGTTTTGGGCTAGATAAGCTTGATAGTTGAGTTGAGGTAACTACTTTGCTAGTAGAACACTCATGAAGGTGGTGTCTTCCTTTATGAGTATTATTTCAGTGTTTTCTGTTTCAACAGTTAATCCTACGACCTTGCTGCCGTCAAGTTTTTCAGCAAATTTGTCTAGTTTACCAAGTAAGTACGCCATTCTGGCTGTGAACTCTTCGGTTATGTCTGTTTCTAGGGTGGATTTGACAGGGATTCCATCGATTGTTGATAGTATAACGCCTAAGAAGCCTTTTTTATCTTTAAATCTGTCGATTAATTCTTTAAACATTTTATCGCTCAAAGTTATTTTCTTAGCCATATCGGTCACCTTGGTGTTTCAAGTAAATTTATTAGATTGTTTGTTTTGTAACAAATTAACCTTCAAACTACATGTAATCACAATATTTAACAAAGCAGTATAAAAATGTGTGGTGTATTCTATGTCAAATCTTAAAATTAAAAGAGTACAAAAATATCTGAAAGAACATGAAATAGATTTGTGGTTGATTGTAACAGCTGAAGGAAAAGATGTACATAGCCCTTTTCTCCTGGAAACTCGTTGTTTTGGTAGACATGCAATAATTGTTCCTAAGGAAGGAAAACCGGTAGCTATTTGCACCTTAATGGAAACCCCCATGGTGCGGAAGGCAAAACAAATAGAGGAAGTATTATCATATAAGAAAGGTGAAGAATTTATTGAAAAACTTAGAGAAACTGTATACAAAATTTCCAAAAAACCAGTTATAGCGCTTAATTATGCGAAAAATCTCTATAGGGAAGGAGGGGAAGCAATTAATACATTGACGCATGGGGACTACCTTGCATTAAAGGAAATTTTTCCAGATGCAACTTTTGTCTCCGCCCAAGAGCTTTTAGAAAATCTGAGAACGATAAAAACACCGGAAGACATAGAATTGCATAAAAAAGCTGTGGAAATAGCTCTTAAAGCCTTGGAAAAAGCAGCGGAATCGATCAAACCTGGTGTGTCAGAGTCCGAAGTTGCCGCCGAAGCTGAACATCTTATCAGAAAAAGAGGAGCTACTCCAAGTTTTCCTATAATTGTGGCTTCAGGTCCTAATAGTGCTGATCCGCACCATCAAACTGGAGAGAGGAAAATTCGTGAAGGAGATTTAGTAGTTATTGATTTAGGGGCAGAATATAGGTTAAGGGTTAGTGACATAACCTGGACAGTTTATGTAGGGGAAAAGCCTCCAGAACTTTTTCAGCGAATGTTTAATGTTACCTTGGAAGCCCAGAGAAAAGCAATTAATGCAATAAGGCCGGGAGTGGAAGCATGGAAAATAGATAAGATAGCTAGAGATACTATTTTGATGCATGGCTTCAAGGAAGAAGAGTTTCCACATTCAACTGGCCATCCGATCGGCATTAGCGTGCACGATATTGGACCATTACTGGGTGAAAAGGAGAAATCTAAGAAGGCAGAGATGAAATTATTACCGGGAATGTTGGTGACCGTAGAGCCTGGAATCTATATTCAAGGTAAAGGTGGGGTAAGGATTGAAGACGATGTACTTGTAACGGAGAAAGGACATGAAGTATTATCAAAAACGCCAGATAAACTAATTTGTATTTAAGACTTAATATTTCTGATTTCAAGGAGTGGAGCTAAATTTATTTTAGTATATTCCCATTTTATTGGAACAGTTTTTATGCTTTTATTTATATAGGAAAGTAACTTTACATTTACTTGAATTTTAATTTTAAGATTAACGTGTTAATGGGAAGATAATTATTTATTTCATTTTTCGAATGTTTTATATCCCCCCTTTGTTTTTTATAGTTGGGGGTTGTAACTTAGAATGTCAGAGAGCTACTTGGATGAACGAATAGTTCTCCCATTTACTGCAGTAGTTGATCAGGACTTGTTAAAGTTGGCTTTAATTTTAAATGCGATAAATCCTAAAATAGGTGGCTTATTGGTAAGAGGGGAAAAAGGTTCTGGTAAGAGCACTGTGGTAAGAGCTTTGGCAGATTTATTGCCTGAAATAAAGGTTGTAAAGGATTGCCCCTTTAATTGTAATCCTGAAGACCCAACAAACATGTGTAGCGTTTGTAGAGAAAGGTTTGAAAGAGGTGAAAAATTACCTGTTGAGAAGAGAAAAATGAAAGTTGTTACGCTACCGATCGGTGCAACAGAAGATAGGGTTATAGGTTCTTTGGATATAGAGAGAGCATTAAAGGAAGGGGTAAAGGCTTTACAGCCTGGAATCCTCGCGGAAGCTAACCAAAATATTTTGTATGTTGATGAGATCAATTTACTGCCAGATCACATAGTTGATGATATATTGGATGCAGCTGCTTCAGGATGGAATATTATTGAGCGAGAAGGTATATCTATTGCTCATCCCTCCCGTTTTATACTTGTTGGAACAATGAATCCGGAAGAGGGGGAATTAAGACCTCAATTACTAGATCGTTTACCTTTATCGGTTACAATTCGAGGTATTCAAGATGAAGAGTTGAGAGTTGAAGTTATAAAGAGGAACTTGGAGTTTGCTGAGGACCCCTTGGGGTTTAGAAGGAAATATGAAAAGAAACAAAGAGAACTTAGAGAAAGAATATTGAAGGCAATTGAACTGCTTCCAAGTGTACAGGCACCTGACCCAATTTTGAAGACTGTAGCAAAGCTGTGTTTAACTCTTCAAGTTGATGGACATAGGCCTGATATAATTATTGTTCAAACTGCACGAACGCTTGCAGCCTTTCATGGAAGAACTATAGTTGAGCCAGAGGATATTAATGTTGCAGCTAAGCTTGCATTGGGTCATAGAACTAGGCGGGGAGGATTTGAAGAACCAGCATCTCCCGAAGAAATTGATAGGGTATTCGATAAAGTAATGGGGACAATGAAGCGATTTTTTCGTCGAGAAGAGAGAACATATGTTTTGAAGAGATCTGACAAAGTAAAGGAAGAGGAAAAGACTATATCTGATGCTAAGGGAGAAGAGGAACCTGATTTATTCGAAGAGAAGCCTCCTAAGTTTCAAAAGGGATATGGTTTGGTTCCTCTTAAAAAAACAAAAGGAAGTAAAATACCGAAGATTTTTAGAAGGGGAGGTTCTCTTTCAAAGAAGGAAGCGAAGACCAATTCTATTAAGAGAGCCTTGGAAAGCTTTAAAACTATATGGAAGCGAAAACTTTCTAAAAATTTTTTACTTAGACAGAAAAGCGGGGAAAACGAAGAAAAAGTTATGGTTGAGATCGCTTCCACGGAAGCTTTGTTAATAGATGTAACTAAAAGAACGCCCTTTGTTCAAGGGGAAGAAATATTTCAGAAACTTAGGTCACGTAGAGAAGCTTTTAAAGCTCAATTCTCTGTAAGGAATGGGAGAAGGAGAGCTGGCTGCCTTTCCGGGAAAAACGCTTTAGCAATAACGTCCGTACGTAAAGGCAGGGTTATAGGTTATCAGATTCCTAAGAAACTTACAATTGACATAGCTTTAGGTCCAACGATAAGAGCTGCAGCGCTACGTCAAACACTATTAGAAAAACAATCAACTTTACCCATTAGTTCCCAAGATCTAAGGACAAATATCAGAATGTATAAGGCACCGCTTACAATACTTATAGTTTTGGATTTAAGTGAGAGTATGGTGTTTCATCTTAGAACCGTGGCTGAGGCTGTTCTATCTTTACATAGGAAAGCTTATCGCTATAGAGATAGAGTAGGTTTGATTGTTCTACAGGGAGACAAGGCTAGGGTTGTTTTCCATCCAACCACAAATATTAACATAGTTGCAAAGAAAATTGTTGAGTTAAAGGCTGGCGGCACTACACCGTTAGCTGATGGATTGTTTAAAGCGGTTCAAGTATTAACTCAGGAAATGAGAAGAAATCCTGATACAATTCCAATGGTTGTGCTAGTTAGTGATGGTTTGGCTAATGTACCACTAAAGCATCAGATTAGCAATTTTCTGGACGAAAAAAGCTTAGTAACAGCGCAGTCAGATGTTATAGCCGCAACCCGGCTTTTAGCAAGAAAGAAAATCCCGGTCGTTGTTATTAATCCTCTTCACTTCGATAAATGGAAGTCAGATCTCATAATATCTCCAACATTGCTTTTAATTTGGATAGCACAGATTACTGGGGGGAGATACTATGGATTTAGGACAGGTTTGCTGAGGACGACACTAACAGCAGAGAGAATGATTGGCGCTATTGAAAAAGCGATAAACAGTATAACGCATACTTAGAAATATTGTCAAATATTGTTTGTTCTTGTTCAAAGGTAAGGTGGGAGAATAGAGTTGATTAAGATTGTTGCTTATTTTAGAACAAGATTTGATGAAACATTTGACACAGTGCTTTTACAATGTAAGGGTAAGCGGGTGGGGTTAATCTATGGAGGAAAAGAGCCTTTAGCGTCAATAGTGGGTACACTTGCCGATTTAAACATTAAGGTGAAAAGTGGGGAAAACGCTGTGAAAATGTTGGTTCAAGATAAAGAGTTACTAATTAAAAAGGCAGATATTCAGGCGGTAATAATTTTCTCTGAAGAGGGCTTGGAAACATTTGAAAATTTGTATTTGGTTCGTAAGGAATTTATTAAATTATTTAAGAATATTGTTAGGATTCTTCAATGAAATTCTAAATCAAAAATATGCACAGAAGCTGTACTTTTAATGAAGTCCATTAAAAGCTTTAGCAGTAAAATTTAACTAAGTTGAATTTCAAACTGATAGTGTATTAAAATTTAGATGGAGCATGACCTTATGTATGCAATAATACTCGCTGGAGGATTAGGTCTTCGTTTAAGGCCCTTAACTAATAGGAAACCTAAACCCATGGTTGAAATTTTGAGGAAACCAATTTTGGAATATCAAATAGAATGGTTAAAATCTCAAGGGATTGAAAATTTTGTCATTGCCTGTGGATATAGACATGAAAAAATAGTGAAATACTTTGGGGATGGGGAAAAATTTGGTGTAAAAATACAGTATTCCGTTGAGAAGGAAAAACTTGGGACTGGAGGCGGCATAAAGCAAGCCTTAAGCTACATAGACAAAAATGAAGAAAACATCGTAGTTACTAATGGTGATATTATTTCAACAATAGATTTGAAACCCATGTTAGAATATCATAAGGAAACTAGTTTTTTGGCTACAATTCTTTTGGTTCCGTTCAAAAGTCCCTATGGAATTGTGGATGTTGATGAAACCAATAGAATAAGAGGATTCAGAGAAAAACCTGAGTTACCCTACTGGATCAATGGAGGAGTCTACGTAATTAGAAAAGCTGTTGTGGATTTTCTACCGGAGAAAGGAGACATTGAGAAAGAAACCTTCCCTATTCTAGCAGAAAAGGGGCTACTAGGTTCATATAAGTCTAGGGGATTTTGGAGAGCAATAGATACCATAAAAGATTTATCAGAGATTGAAAGCGATCTTCAGAAAATATTAATGAAGGCGCTTTTGGAAAGCGCTTCCGAAGTAAGTTCAGAAGGTGGAGTTTAGGGGGATTTCAGCCAATAAGTCTTCATCTATTTCATGTATGAAAAAGTCTTTCAATTTATATTTGTATTTCTCTCTTTCTCTTTTGTGTTTCTCGAGAAATTTGACTACATAGTCCATTAATTTAAGTTTGCATTCACCGCATAAAATATTTCCATTTATGCAATCGTTTCTCAGTTTTTCTACTTCTTTGTCATCCTCAATGAAGTATATGTTAAGCATTTCATAAACTACGCATATGTCTGGATTCCCTCCCTTTTCTCGTTGCTCCTTAACTGTTGGCTGTCCTCCTGTGAAAGCGTTCCAAATTTTTTTCTTCGCCTCCACAGGACTATCTGTTGCAAATATGCAGGTTTCTGGTTGACTTGAACTCATAGGTTCACCGGTTAGTCCTCTTAAGTATTTGAGATATATGCCGGCTGGTTTAAACACCCTGATTTTCTCTGCAACGTCTCTACTAATTCTAATGTAGGGGTCTTGATCGATAGCTACTGGTACCACAGTTGGTAAATTATGGACTAAAACTGGGTAGAGTATGTGTGCCATTTGGATACATGAATAGAATATTTCTCCAGGGTTATTTTCTCCTTTAAATCCGAAAACGGCTTTAACGGTGCTGTATGTTAGGTATCGTGATAAGTTTATCGCGGTTTTATATACCCATGGAAATTCTGTGGAAATAAAACACTCAGTTTTCTTAGGATCATAGCCCAAAGCAACGATATCTAAAATATTGTCTAATGCAAAGTACTTCGCTTTCTCCAAGTTTTCAACTTTTCTAAAGACGTACTTTTCGTCATCAGAAAGTGGAATATAAACATTGGCTCCCATTTTCTTTTGAAGGTACAAGTTAAATTCGTATAGAGTTAAGTGGCCTAGGTGCATTCGATCAGATGGGCCTCGTCCACTAAGGACTGCGAAAATTTTTCCCTTATCTACTTCATCTAAAATTTTATCGAAATCTCTATGTGCGAAAACAATGCCGCGTTTTAGAAGTCTATGAGGATCTTTAAATCTTCCCAATATCGGGTCTATTTTAGACACACCAAAGTATTTGATGAGCTTTTCGTAGTCTGTAATTTTCTTAACTTCTCCGCCTTCAACAAGCGACATGGTAACTCTCCTCTTCGATTACATTATTTCGGATCTTAAACGTACTCTCTGGTATAACTATTTGAATTATAAGGACATCAAGTAAATTATCATACGACTTTGTTGTGTTCTCTTCTTACATGTCATTTTCATGTTTTAAAATTTATTTAACCAAAAATTTTGATACATATTGTACGAGTATTGAGTAGAATTTTCCGTTTACATAAAATTTTGATATTTGCCTTCTAACACTTATACCTAAAATTTAAAATATTGCATTTGTTTAACCTATTTTTAAACCGTAAGAGTTAAGAAATACTAAGTGTAATAACTCAATATTAATCTCTCATCTTGAGGTTGATGGACAATGGTTTATCTTTTCAAGGTTGTGTTGATTGGCGATGGCGGCGTTGGAAAAACAACCTTAAGGAAGAGATTCATGGGTGAAGGATTTACAGCGTCATATTTAGTTACTATTGGTGCTGATTTCGCTGTAAAAAACGTTGAAACCTCCGACGGTACTCAGGTTAAGTTTCAAATATGGGACTTAGCTGGACAACCACACTTCAAAGCAGTAAGAGAAGGTTTCTATAAGGGTTCAAGAGGAGCGCTTCTTGTATACGATGTGACCAGGAGAGATACTTATGAACATCTTGAACTTTGGATGAAAGAACTTTTAAACAATACTGGGACGAAAGTCCCAATAGTTTTAGTTGGGAATAAGATAGATTTGCGAGTTCCTGAATGGGGTCATATTACCACTGAGGAAGGACTTCAAATGAAGCAGCTTTTAGAAGAAAAATATGAGATGCAGGTCCACTTTATAGAGACATCCGCTAAAACAGGGGAAAACGTTAATACCGCATTTATAACGCTTGCCGATATGATTTTAAAGGCTATTAAAGAATAATTAAATTCTCATCACCTTTATTTAAATGTTGAACTTCTCGCAAAATAATAGTTCTAATTTTTAGATTTCCTCAATTCTTACGCCTAAAGGAGACGTGTAAACATCAAAAAATTTATAATCTATATTGTAATAACTTTATTTGCTTACCCTTCGCTAATGATAGGGTTAAGGGTGTAAATTCATGGGAAACATTTATCTTTTCAAGGTTGTGTTGATTGGCGATGGCGGCGTTGGAAAAACAGCCCTTAGGAGAAAATTTATGGGGGAGGGTTTCGACACTGCATATATAATGACTATTGGTGCTGATTTTGCTATAAAAAGTCTCGATTTATTTGATAGTATTCAGGTTAAGTTTCAAATATGGGACTTAGCTGGACAACCACACTTCAAAGCAGTAAGAGAAGCATTTTATAAAGGTACGAGTGGTGCTTTGCTTGTTTACGATGTAACAAGGAGAAATACCTTTAAAAACACCGTATTCTGGATGGAAGAATTAATAAAAAATGTTAGAAGAGTACCGATTGTTTTAATTGGGAATAAAATAGACCTTAGACCTGCGGCGGATGCTCCCCCGGATCCGAGACGTAGCTGGATTAGTAACGAAGAGGGACAGATACTAAAGAGATATTTGGAAGAAAGATTTGATGTCCCAGTAGTTTTTATAGAAACATCGGCTAAAACTGGTGAAAATGTCGACTTAGCATTCCACAAATTGGCGCATTTGTTAGTGCAAACGGTTAAAAACGTAAAGTTGTACAAGTAATAAGTTTGGTAAATTTTTAAAACTGTTTTTACAAGTTTGTAGAGAGGAAGATGTCAGACATAGAGTTTTCAGATGATGTGGAAGTTGAGATTAAAGCGAAGATTAATAACATAGATGAAATGAGAGAAAGGATAAAAGTTAATGGTGGAAAACTTGTTTCTAAAAATTTAATTAGGGATTTTAGCTTTGATTACGAGAATGAAGAACTTCGGAAAAGAGACTGTGTACTGAGGGTAAGAGTTTTTGAGAGCGGTGAGGGGATAATAACTTTTAAGGGTCCGAGAAAAGGGGATAAGCGATATAAAATTAGGGAAGAATTGGAAGTACATGTTGGTAATGGGCTGAGTGCTGTAAAAATATTTGAACGTCTTGGTTTTAAGCAGGTGTTTAGAATTGATAGGATCAGAGAGATTTACGAGTTTGAGGAAGAAGGAGTAAGAATCATGTTGGATGTTTTCCCAGAAATAGGGGTCTTTATGGAGGTAGAAGGCAGCAAAAGAGGCATCGAAAAAGTTGTACGAAAATTACGAATGAATAGAAGCGCGTTCACTGTTTTAACTCTGCATCATTATATTGAAGAATTTAAGAAAAAGTTTGGTAGAGTTCCAAAGTTAACTTTTGATAACTAATTTTTTAACGCAAGTGTTCTCCTCGGAGGGTGGTTGAACTATTTCCATTTGAATATTTGGTGAAACTGCTTTTGCAACTGATTCAACATAGGGTAAACAAAGAGTTTTGCAGTAAATTTTCCCTTTAGACTTAAAGAAATTCCACATGGGGCAATATGGGTGATGAAATTCTATTTCTTTGTCGTTAAGTTCTCGAGTAGTCATTTTAACTTTAAAGATCTTGCCTGCAATTATCCACGCATCAGCTGCGTCTCTTAAACCGTCACCAAGATTTAGTTCTTCTTTTAGTTTTTTCCCGTCCTCTTCTCCGAGTTTCGCCATGAGGTCGACAAGCAATTGTTCACCTTTTTCCCCGAAGTTTTCCTTAAGTAAATCGGCGACACCTACCATTAATGTGTAGAGGCTTTCACTCACTACATTGAAACGCATACCATTTGTGATAAAACCGTGTTTAGCAAAAAATCTTTTTATGTTCACACAAGAACACCTCATGTAGATTCTTCGATTATGTCTCCAATCCATGCAAAAAATGCTGATACGACAAAAGCTATAAAGGCTGTGACTAGGCTAAATGTTTTCTGAAGGGGACTTACTTTTAAGAATCCTGCTATGACAAATAGGCTGACCAAAAATATACCTGTAGCCACAAAAAGTAGTACTACTGATATCCCCTTGAGCTTTAATTTACTTAAAGCTTTTTTAATCTCCTTTTTCATTCAACATCCCCACGTAGTTTGTTTAGATAGAAGTTTGGTGATTACAGTGGTATAATCTTTTCTCTTCTGAAGATGCAAGTAAATGTTGGCACCGTGGCATAAATATCTTTTCATAAAACTAGTTTAGAGAAATAAAATAATTAGAAGCCTCCTTTAAATCATGTTATAAAAACGAGTTTTAAAGACCTTTTAAAGGAAGAACACATTGCTTACATTTTAGAGTGTGTTGTCTTTAAATATTACAATATTTTAGGCAGTCTTACGAAAACAACAGATCTTGTTGGAGATTTTCCTGTGAACTCTTTTAAAAGCATGAAAATGGCTTCTTTGACATTTGTAGTTATTGCGCCAGCTGCTTTTTTATGACCTCCGCCGCCAAGTTTCCTTGTAATGGCTTCAGCATCTATAACGTCGCTATCACGTCTAACTCTAATGGAAATTCTAATTTTTGAAGGCTCGGATGCATCTCTGTAGAGAACTGCAACGGCGTCGCAACCACGGTCCAAAAGCATATGGGCGATATCTTTAGTTGAATGGTAAGGAATTGCATCAATTTCGTCAACTATAACAAAGCCGCTGTTAACACCGAGACTATCAACAAACTCTTTTAGTAAGCTTTTAATTTTTGAGAGTTCTGCTTCAATTTCGTTTTGCTTCTTTTTCAGCCATTCATCACTTAAGAAGTTTTTTCCCTTTTCAGCTAGAATTTTGGCAATTCTTAAAAGATCTTTCTCGCTGTTTAGAGAAGCTTTAATGATTTTATCTAAAATTAGTGTTTCTTCGGTATGTCTGGCGGTGTCTGCTGCAACAGCAATTTCAACAATCTCTCTAGCCTTTTTGTTTCCCTCAAGGTTTAAGTATTTCATAAGTAGGAGAGCTGATGCTGGAGCATCTGGATCTACTATGTCTTGTGGACCTAGTTGGCCCTCTTTTTTTAATCTTTCTAGGTTGCTTTTATGGTGATCTATGTTTACTTTGCATTTCTTGGGTTTTGGAAGATCTATGACAAGGTCAAACTCTTCATCAACTGTAAATATGCTTCTAGGGTTTAGAAACTTTATTTTAGCATTTGGAAACTTTAGAAGGACAAGTGCTGCTGAACATATGCCGTCGCAATCGTCACCGTGAACTGCAACATTCAACACAGATACTCTCCGATCTATATTAGCATTTTGATGTTATAGTTATTCAATACTATTTTACTGTTTCTCATAGTGTAATTTTCGTGACTTCCATTTTCTTCGTGTCCAAGATCATTATGGTGGATATGTGTGTTAGGTATCCGCAAACCTCTCCTGGATTTAGAACTAATGCGT
>CAYYZD010000020.1:0-12690 GCA_964476035.1 uncultured archaeon | reverse complement strand
GAATTAGAAATATATTGGCAGAGGGGGTTATGAGGTCTTCGAGAAAAATAGGGAGGGGTGCTGAGAAATTTGCGATGCATGTTAAGGGAAAGGAGGTGCCAATGCATGAACCAAGAGGTAAAAAATCGTTGGCCTTAGCGTACGCTACCTCACCATGCGGTGCAGACCATATGCAAAACGCCCATGACACGCTTTTTGAAAGTGACGTGGAGAAAATTTTACCGCTTGGAATATTAAAACCGTTAAGTGCAACAGATCTTAGCCCAGAAAAAGTGAGAATGTTTACATATCTTAATATGTGGTGGAGCCTATTTGATTGCTTAGGAGTTTGCAAATTTGCGGTTACGCCGCATCCTGCAGCTGTTTTCGATGTGTCTCAGCTCAGGGACATCATTAAAGCTGCAACTGGATGGGACCTAACGGTATGGGAAATGTTAAAGGTGGGAGAAAGAGCTATCACTATGGCACGTTGCTTTAATGTGCGTGAAGGCTTTACTAAAGATGATGACACACTTCCTGAAAGATTTTTCAAACCTTTCCGCTCCAACATTGGAGTAGATGCAAAAATCACAAAACAGGAGTTTGAAAACAGCTTAAAATTGTTCTACGGGATGATGGGGTGGAATCCGGATACAGGGGTCCCTACAGAAGCTAAACTCTACGAATTAGATGTAGGATGGATTGCTAATTTTAGCGCGCGCTAATTTACGAACCTTAATTAATGCAATTAAGTAAATAACCACTAAAGGTATGGAAAAAACGATTAGTGGGGCACCTGCTATATAAAGGTTAGAGCGATTAGTAAGCATTGAAAATAAAATAAAGGTGTGTATTGGAATACCAAGAACACCCACCACAGCAAGCCATCTACCCACACTATAAACGGTTCCATTAATTTCTTCAATTGAAACTGGAGGTACAGAGTACATAACATACACCTACCTAACAAACCTTTACATAGTGATTTGAAATAACGATTTCAGTTTTTCTCTAAACGTTAAATTATTTGTAAACGCAACTTTTATGCTTTATCGGTTAAACTGGAAAATAGTTTTTGTAAGGAGTATTAAGAGGACAGTAATTTGACTTAGCTTTCCTTAATAATCTCATCTTTTGAATAGCTTTCTTAACCTTCTAAAAACTCTATAAAAGCGAGGTCTTCCCCGTTTCGTACTTTTTTCAATCCTTAAACTTTGTTCGTAAAGTTTCTCCGTACGTATCCCGGTCGCATACCAGTGAATTCTTTCAACATGCCAATCAATTTTACCCATTTCAATTCCTCCCCGATAATCTATCCCAAGACTGAACATTTAAACATTACCAGTATTTACAGAACGAGAAGACAATAGCTTTACCATTTTATGTTTTCTTTGCTCCTATAACTAAGAACCATGATATTCGATCGTATTCGTTACCGAAGTCCCTATAATATTTTTTAGATGGAACAGATTCCTCAAAATCCGTAATAACAAATCCATTTTCGATTAAAGCTTTAACGTAGTCTGAAAGCGGCCGATGGAAACTGTAAAGAGGCGGTGAATCATAGAATCGCCAAACAACGACGCACCTATCAAAGTATCGATCAACCTTAAAGTAAATCCAATCTTCCTTCCGCTCACTGTCTTCTGGCACTTTCACCCATCCATGAACAGGTGGACTTGCAAAGCAGGGATGCATAATAGAAAAAACCAACTTCCCATTTTTCTTTAAAACACGGTAAAGCTCGTTAATAGCTTTCTCCAAGTCAAGAACATCCATAAGCGTGAGGTTGGAAACAACCGCATCAAATGTCTCATCCTCAAACATGTTTAAATCACATAAACTTCCCACATAGTATTGAATTCCAAGAGGATCCTCCCTCTCCTTTTGCCTAGCAATCTCAATAAACCTCTTCGAAATATCTACGCCAACAACTTTAGCACCTTTCTTCGCCAGCGACCTACAAAGATAACCATTACCACAACCAGCATCCAAAACAAACCTTTGACCGAACCCAAAACACGAAGAACAACGGGGTCAACAACAAACATCCTATCTAAATTCCCATACTCAGAATATCTACTACTCCACTCATCAGCAACCTTATCCCAAGCACTCAAAATCTCCCCCTCACCAACCTCCCCCACCGGAATAGAAGCAAATTCGATTTTTGGCAGTTCCATGCTGCGATCTAGACCTTCACGCCTTTTTCGCATATCAGGATGCAATTGTCATGGATATTCCCCCAGAAACTCGAGGTAATCTAAAGCAGGGTGAAATTCGCCGCAAACATCACACCAAATAGCATAATAATACTTCCAAATCCAAAAGCCGCAGTGAACAACTTTATATCTTTTTGCACACGACCAACAAATAAACCTTCTAGTCTTCTCACACCACGTAACCCCACTGAAATGTCTTGGTCTTCCGCAAATGCTACACACAAACCTCCAATGCCAATCACAACGAGAAAAATTACTATTAACATTTCGAGATGCTTCACGAAGAGGATAACCCTCATCAAAACTACGAATCAACCGACAATATTCACAGATCATCAAAACCACCAAACCATCAATGCTATTTAGAACCTTAAATCAAATTAAAATAATCTTACGCCTACAAGAGATTTTAGAGGGTCGACAATTTAGGAGCATATTCTAAAGCAGCCCTATATCTTCCTTTTTAAGTTTGGAATATCCTTTTAAAATATCTTCCATATTCACACCAGCGGCCAGTAATTTCAAAATCAAATAAACAGGAATACGAGTATCCCTAATAACAGCCTTACCCCGCAAAACCTCAGGATCAACTACAGCCCTCTCTTCCAAAGTTATCACCGAACATAAACATTAAAAACAAATGTGTACAGGCGCTTAAAAACCTAGCTAAAATCCGTGAAGCCAACAACAGTATGCTAAATCAGAAGAAGAGAAAATATTTATTAATTCTCAGAATTACTTTTGCTTAATTTTGCTTCTGATAAACCTTAAAAAGGCTAACACAGCTCCTAATGGATCATCAGGAAGATTACTATCGACTACGTGATCTTCTCGTCCCTTTGGAAATGTTTAGGGAAACTTTTAACATATCTCCATTTTTCATGAGGAGCATTATCATGTCTATAAACTGTACCATTTACATGTCTTCTCTCCCAATGTAAACTAAACCTCCCACTTCGACTCCAATAAACATCCAAAAACTCTTATCCACCAATATAATACGCAACTTAACCAAAGCACTGGATGATGAAAAATTGGAAAACAATCCAATACCACGTCTGAGAAACGTCTCTCCATTTCTACTCTTAGCTCAACAAGTATATCCTCAAGACTTCTTGACAAGTCTCAAAGCCTCTTCTATCCTCTTTTTCCTTTCAAACAATTTTTCTAATGTAATCAAATCTTCCCATCCAGGATGCTCAGAAACTTCACCTTTACGAATTTTTTCTTCGAAGTCTCTTACTCCTTCAACACCGTACCGAATTAAAATATCTGCAATTTCAGCCTCTACCTTCGTTAAAAGTCCTTCAATCCACTCCCTCAAACTTTCCTCAATAACACGATCCTTGTCAATACCAAGCTTCTTTGAAACTTCCTCAATAATGCTAAAATCCATAAAACCACCTTTTAGCAATAAACTACACACATTAATACTACACATAAACATTTAAACAAATCGAAGTATCACAATACAACATAAGAACCTGCGAGAATAACCATAATAAGAGCAATAAACTTCTCAACGAGAGAAATAATCTATATATCTCGTTATAACTTGTCTATATTTTTAGTTAATTTTACCTGCTATTTCAAAGCATACAAATTACACACTTTGGTGCTTAAAATTATTTTGGCTATACAGATGGAGTGTTTAACGATTGTCAACTCTCACTATTGGATATTTGTGAGAGAGAAGATGAAAGCATATGAATAAACTTGTTTAGCGAGCTATGGCTATTACTATAAGCAGGGTCTCGTGTCGTTGGATGAAAGAGAAAAAGAATGGTTTAAGAGGTCACGTTGGTGGGAAAGGAACAAACTTCTCATTGTAGAATTCTCTAAAAATCCAGTAAACTTAATTTAGCTAGATCGCCACAATATCCGCTATTACTTGGAAAATAAATTTATAAATTAGACAGTTTCTAAATTATTTTGCCAGGAGGTAGTCATATTTGAATATTAGTGTGAAGATGGCTGAGATACGTGATCTTGAAACCCTTGCTAAACTCTATTACGATTTTTACTACGAGCTTCGCGATAAGCAAGGGTGTAGAGCTGAGGATATTGAAGAGATTAAGTCTTCGGTTAAATCCTATATTAGTGATCCTCACAATGTTATTTTTCTAGCGTTTGTTAACGGAGATGTAGCGGGTTTTGTAAGAGTATCTGAAAGAGAAGGGTGCTTCTGGGCGGAGGAAATATATGTTAAGCCTAGTTACCGACGTATGGGTGTCGGTAAGTCATTGATGAATAATGTTGAACAGCATGTGTTAGAAAAGGAGGGCGATGCTGTCTATGGTATGGTCTTGCCTCAAAATAAAGGTGCACTATTATTCCTGAGAAAACTTGGATACGATATTTTAAATACTATTGAGTTAGTTAAGCGGCTAGAACCTATATCGGAATCTGAAATTAGAATTGTAGAGATTCTAGGGTTAAAGTTCAAAATGTGGAAATGGTTAAAGGAAGAATACGATGATCTGGAGAAAGAGTATTTGCAAGTTATAGAGGAATTTTTCGAAAAAGGAGAAACAAGAAACAAGCTTTTACAAATTATTATAAAAGCGATTAAAGATTATTTAAAGAAAGTCAACAAGTAGAATATGCAATCATCTACATTCATAAGCGCAAAATTAGAAACAGCCATGTTAAAACTATGAATTAACCGACAGTATTCAAAATTACCAAAACCACCAAATATAAAAAGACAAATAATCAACAACAAAAATTCACTTCACATTGTAGAAAAAGAAGTTTTATTTATAGTTGAAATTTAATAGTCACAACCTTAAATTTGTCAACATCAAAAATTAAGCTATTATTTCTGATTAAAAGTTGGTTTCTCGCTTCTTCAAGTAAGTTTACTGCTTTCGCTTCTATAATTTTCTTTAAAAATTTAACAGAAATTTTCTGCTTTCTTCCTAAAACCTCGTAAAGCCTTAATATGTAGCCTTCACCATCAAAGCTTTTCTTCAAGACCACAGGTACAACATTTCCTTCAACACTTATGAAGTTGCCTTTTTCAGGCAGCATTCCACTGTGAACGGGTTCAAATATGACAATAGGGTTAAAATGGAATTCATATGCCCTCCTCACCGTTTCTATTAGTTTCCAACCGCTTCCATGAGGATATAACGCCAACTTAAACCTATGTTCTCCTTGATCGGTTATAGGCTGCTCACTATCCCAGCTTTCCCCGAAATGCGGCGGATACTTCGCGCTTCTCAACAAAGATAATCTAACAAAGTCTCCACCAAAATCATATCCGTAGATCCCATTATCAATAACTGACAATCCTTCTCCATCTTCTTTCGAAATATCAGCCCACATTATTCCTGGAACCTCAAACTTAGCTTTCTCATATTGTGATGCATTTTCAGAAAAAGGATTTTTCCTCTTGGTCCAACCGTAGGGCTGATCAAATTTAACATATTCAGAGTAAAAAGAAACTGGGATGAAAAACTTAGCCATTCTATGCTTCGCATGCCAATCCGCTTTTAAAGCTACTTCAACCCAATCAATATTAGAGTACAAGCTATACTTCAATTGAAAAATAGACTTAGGTCTCCCATCTTGCTCATATTCATATATTAATTTAACAGAAGCTCTCAAAGGGCCTTTCTCAACAACTTCAAGTGAAACAGGTTTCAGTAGAGGTGAAAAATCAACTCCTCTTGGTTGCTGAAAAATATAGGTTTCCCAAGCATCAAAAATAGAAGCATCAAACCCACTTTCACCTCCCACTCTACCTTTAACTGGCTCATCCCTAAAAATTTGAATATGAATCCCACCTCTCCCCTCGTCAATTAAATTCATATTCATATCTTTGAGGTATAATTTGATTATTGCACCAGTTTCCCTTGAAATCACGCATCTCAACATTTTATTTTCCATAACAATTCTATTATTCTCTTCTTTCAACGTTACCGGATCTTCTATTGATGAAAACTTTTCATCATCTAAATTATAAGAAACATAGGATAGTGGAGGTAACGTAATAGTTGGAAGCAAAAGCTTCACTTCACCATTTTCCTTAACTTCCTGATATAATCTCAGTTTTTCCCTGTACTTTGGGTCATTTTCTAAAAATATTTTAGCTTTTCTTTCCCAAAACAGCGTATTAAATACTACAAGCTTATCTGAAGTCAAATTTAATTTTGAAGTCAAATAATTAGTGGCTTCCAAAATTATTTCCCTAGCTTCACTTATTACCTCATTTAATTCTTTTTCAGCGTCGATACAGACCTCCGCTATTGAAGTTCCAGCAATTATATCATGAAATTGATTAAATAATAGCTTTCTCCACAAGTTCTCAATTTTTCTGTCCGGGTACTTGAAATCGTACCAACTGGCTATTGAAGCCATTTTCTCGGCTTCGATCATCAAACATTCAGCCTTTCTAATAAGCCTCTTTATCTTAGATTGAGTAGTGTAGGCTCCTCTATGAAATTGCAAGTAAAGCTCATCTCTCCAAACAGGCAATGGCTTCTTTGCCGAGATTTTCTCGATATGTTCGAAGAATTCAGTTGGACAAGCAAACCAAGAATCATAAGAAGGATTCTTCAAAAATTTTCTACAAGTTTCGAGAATCTCTTTGCCTAACCCGCCACCATGGTCGCCATAGCCAATAAGAACATAAACCACCTCAAAACCATGCCGCCGCCTGCATTTTGAAATCATTTTTTGCACATCTGCTTCACTTATAGTTCCACCCAAATCTCCAAAAGATTGATGCGCTAAAACTTTTGAGCCATCTGGAGACTCCCAAATAAAATAGTTATAAGGAAATTTAACGGTATCATTCCACCTAAGTTTCTGCGTGAAAAAATATTTAACGTCGGCTCCAACCATTAGCTGTGGAAGTGTATTGGAGAAGCCAAAGGTATCTGGTAGCCACAAAACCTTAGCATCAAAACCAAACTTATCTTTAAAGTAAAATTTAGAGTAAACCAGTTGTCTAACAATAGACTCACCATGACAAAGATTAGCGTCAAATTCAACCCAAGGAACCGCAGGTTCCCATTTCCCCTCCTCAACTTTTTTCTTAATTTTTTCATACAGTTTTGGATTTAGGCTTTCTATCCAATTATAGTATTGTGCACTACTTTGAACAAACTTCAGTTCAGGGTAACTTTTCATCAGATTTAAAACAATATTGAAAGTGTTTTTGCATATTTCTATTGTTTCATTTTTCCTCCAAAGCCATGCAGCATCAATATGAGAATGTCCCACAATGAATACTTTTGGCTTCAAAAAACCACCAACACTTACATTGATTTCCATTTAGCAGAATATTTCTAAACAATGTTTTAAAATTTAAGAAAGTACGAAATTACCTTCAAGTTTCAAGCATGAGACTATTACCATGTAGGGGCTTTTCTGCCGTATTTTTCTTTAAGTGCCTCGAAATCGGGATCTGTTTCTACGTATTGAAACACTATAAGCCCTAATACTAAGAAAATGGTGTAGAATGGACCCCAAATGTAATGGCCTATTCTAGGTAGATCCCAAATATATCCTCCGATACTCAGTGAGAGTGCTTGGAAAATATTTAGGGGAATACTTTCAAAGCCAGTGTACATGCCAGCTCTACTCTCCCCGCTTATGATTTCATCTGCATGTGCTATGTTTGCAACTATTGCATAAGGGAAAAGCCAGAAACCTGCAATGCCAACAGAAGCTAAAGCAATGAAGATGTATCCTTGGATTTTAAGGTCGATAGGCATAGGAACACGGCCAATAACCCAACTCAAAGGTAAAGTAATAATTAATATTAGGACTGCTAACGTCATTGTTTTCCTTATTTTCCAACGCTTTGAAAGTTGATGCCAAACATTGAAAAATGTAATAACAACGATCAAAAGTATAGCGGCAAAATATAGGGTTTCGATACCTCCAAAATGAAGTACCTCGGAAGCATATAGCAAAACAAAGGAGGTAACGAAGGCTATAGCCACAGACATTAAACCTCTAGCTAAAATCCACGTAACATAGTTACGGTTTTTAAGAACAATTTTCATTTCACGCCAAAGATTAGGAACCTTAATGTATTTTTCAGGTTCACGAATTCTAATAGACGCAGGCATATAGCAAAGAATTTCAAGGACACCGAAAACAACCACCAGTTGAATTAGCTCTAAGCCCAGTTCTAAAAATAAATCTAAGCCAAAGCTGAAAATTATGCCGATAATGTTTCCAACAAGATTAAAAGTATTCTCATAATTTGAAACCTCTACACGTTCATGAGGCTCGGTGATTTCAGGTAGCCAAGCCTGATAGGGAGTTAAAAGAAAACCGTAAAAGAAGTTAAACGCGCTGACAAAAACAGTTTCATAAATAAAAACGAGAAACTGAGCTTTAATAGGAATAAAATACGTGGGAATAAAAAGCATTATGAAGGAAAACGCTAAGAAGAAGGACCCGATGATAACAAAAGGTTTACGGCGTCCAAGCCTTGGATGGACTGTTCTATCACTAATGTAGCCCATAATGAAACCGGAGAAAGCGATAACAACCTTGCCAATACCATTGGCAATACCGTTTAATGTAGCAGGCACCTGATAATAGTCTGTGTAAACATATATCGTAGCCAAGGTTACAAGACTTAAAAGAACAGTTGAACCTAAGCGTCCTAATCCATAAAAAACCTTATCACTCGTTCTCATAAAACCTCCCCATAAAATTTAATCAACTCTAAATTAATATAACTCTAAATATATAATATTAATGGTACCACGGTAGTAACTAAGCTTCAAATAAGCCGTAAATTCTCTTCCCTAAGATTTAGAAGACGAAAACCTAAAGATCCAAATTTTTACAATTCAACCGTATATATTCCATAGATTTCAGAGCACTTTCCAATGGAAGTTCAAAAACAATCACACCATCGAAACCCCTTTCCTGAAGAAGGTTAAGCAAAGAACAAACAGGTAAATCGCCGTCACCTAAAGCTAGGTGATCCCCTATTTCAACACGTCCATTCACAACTCTCCGATAACCATCGTGAAGATGCAGCTCAACAATCCTGTCAAAATTCTTCTCAAGAAATTGAAGAGGATCATAGTCTCCAGAGTAGCCAGCCATCAAATGACCAGTATCAAAACAAATCGAAGTATCATTTGCATCTACAATCCTCCTAGTATATTCAAAGTCAAATTCAACATTCTCCACCGCAATTCTCCTAGAATCTATCTTTGAAAGTTCGATAAGAGACTTAACACTTTCAGAAGCAAAATCTGAAAAAGCCTCATTAATCAGCCTCTTTAAGGGCGGTGGGGCAGGAAGACGTGTAAACTCGGAGGCCAACGCCCCAGTTGCATGCAACACATAGTAAAGAGGATTTAACTCCTTAACAATCCTAATTGCCTCGACTAAAGCTTCGACTGAAGCCTTCCTCACTTGTGGAACAGGGCTAGCCGGTTCAATTGACCATAACGGTAAATGAGCAGTATAAGTAATACCAAATTTCTCAGCTAAATTAGCCAATTTTTCAATTTTATCTTTTGAAAGGGAACCTGGAGAAACATAAACCATATCTAAAGTCAACTCTACATGTTTAAATCCTGCTTCAATTGCACGTTCAACAAGACTAGGAAAATCGAAATTCAACAAGTCAGCAACTGTACCAGTCTGGGCAATTTCAGCAAAATAACTAATCTCAACAGGAGTAACACCAAACTTCATACAATCACCATTTCAAGAAAGATCATATAACTATATTAACTTCACCTAAAACGATCTAAAACTGGGAACCATTTCATTAACATTATTTAAAATAACTATTGAATAGCAAAAGTTCAAAATAAGGTTAGCCCGATTTAAACTTTGGAACTAGATTTAAAAGCGATAAAACAATTAAATAAACATGTAGTCAAATAATATTTTGAGATCAATATTGAAGCGGATAATTATGAGGAGTCTGAGCAAATTTTCTACTAATTTAAGTAGAAAAACAAAGACGATTATATTTACCGCTATTCTAATTTTACTATCCATCTCAATATATCTTCATTGGACATTTCCTCCAGTAATCATTAAAAAACCATTGCTAGAAGAAAAATGGACACACGAATCAATAGAATATTTTAAACATTATGCAGAAATATATTCGCGACCAGTAATCGGAGATATTAACAGCGATGGATACCATGACATAGTTGCAATAATTTGCAAAGACCCTGAATACTATATGATTGTAGCAGTTGATGGATTTACAGGAAAAATCTTGTGGAACTACAATTTAAGTATGATCAGCTCACGAGAAGTGTCTTACAAAATTTTTTCACGCTAGTTGATCTAGATGCAGACTTGAAACTGGAAACAGTTGCCTGGTCTTCTCTAAGCGAACTCTACATATTTGATGATAATGGATCACCAAAGAATATATCTAAGTTTCCTCAAAGCTAGTTTCAGTCTACGTCGCTGATTGTAACAAAGATTATCTAAGTGATTTAATCTTAGTTTTTAATGATCAGATACTGATCTTTAACAATACAAATCTAAAGTTAATTAAGACTATTAACGTATCATTTGAGTTCCACAATATCTACTTATATTATAAAGACTGGATGCCTCATTTGATTCTATCTTATGAAGAAATAAACTGGTTCAAAATGATCTCAATAAATCTAACAGAAAACATTACAGACTGGATTATTGCAAACGCTTCAACCATAATATATGACATACTTACATGCATTACAGTTGAGAACACACCATATTTAGTTGCATTTGCGTACCACCCACTTTCATATAAACATTTTTTAGCTATAGTAGATTTATCTAACGGTAAAATAGTTAATGAGATTGATTCAAATTTGGGTTTTTCTCTAACTGGTCACCACTCCATCATGGATGTTAACAATGACAGTAAACCAGAACCTATATTAACAGATTTGGAAACCTCTGAAGGAATACTTGGTACAAAATATTACACGTGGCTCGTAGCTCTAACCATACCTAATGGGGAACTATTATTCAGAGAAAAAATCGGAAAAGAAGGAGACTGGATTATTGCAAATAAAATAAATTTAGTTCACAAAAATCTTCCTTATCTAGTTTTAATAAATACAGAAAATATTTTTGAACCTCCAGAGCTAGGAATATATTCAATAGAAGAATTGAAACTTATTGCAAGCACTAAAATTAAAAAAATAGAATACTGGTTGATAACAGCACTAGCAGGAAATATAGATAACGATGAAATAGATGAACTAGTAATATATTCATCGTTTCAAGGAATCCTAGCCGCATACGACATAAATATAAAAACCGTACTTCACATTTCCCAGGTCCCATGACAACATTAGCTAAAATCAATTTTAAGTAGAAAATAACGAAATATCTATAAAAGCAGCTTTAATTTCCTCTGTTTATTTTAACATTATTAATTTAGACTTTTGTTAAATTTAGTAATAAACTATGTTTCAAGACCCCTACTACATTATACAGAGGTGTAACGAATGAGAACCCAAGAGGTAAGGCAGTGGCTAACGCAGTACTCTGAGGAGAGCCAGACCTATAAGATATACCCTTTACCACAATTTCGAACAGGTTGCCACCATGTGATGTATGTTGTTATGAGTTGTTTATCGCTGAGTTTGGTTAGAAAGGGTTTTATATGTGGAAGCGAAGTTCCAAGTATGGTGAAAGAGGGCTAAACCATGAACGAAAAAACTACTGCAGTTATAGTTGCAGCCGTACCGGCTTTCCTGTCACCCTTTATGGGCTCTGCTATAAATGTAGCGTTGCCATCTATTGGCAGAGAATTCAGAATTGATGCCATTCTTCTAGGGTGGGTTGCAACATCGTATTTACTTACTGCTGGAATTTTCTCGCTCCCTTTTGGCAGAGTTGCAGACATAAAAGGCATAAAGAAGATCTTTGTAGTTGGTCTTCTCATATACACTCTCGGCTCTCTTCTCTCAGCAATCGCTCCCTCTGCCGAACTCCTAATCGTCTTCAGAGTTGTCCAAGGATTAGGCGTTTCCATGGATTTTGCGACAAGAATGGCAATTCTTACATCTGTTTTCCCTCCTATTGAGAGGGGAAAAGCTATAGGTATTAATGTCGGATTTACGTATACGGGGTTAAGTTTAGGCCCATTTCTCGGTGGTTTTTTAACACAGAATTTTGGTTGGAGAAGCATATTTTTTATAAACGTGCCATTTGGGTTTTTGGCTTTAATTCTCGCTTTGTGGAAGCTAAAGGGAGAATGGGCTGGAGCAAAAGGTGAGAAATTTGATTTTACAGGTTCAATGATTTATGGATTTACGCTTCTTCTAGTAATTTATGGTTTAACCGAATCGGCAATGATTTTTTTACTTGCGGGTTTAGTTCTTTTGATTATCTTTTTCATATACGAAAGCAGAGCCGAATATCCAGTGTTTGAAATCAAGCTTTTAAGGAGAAATCTTACATTTTCCCTTTCCAGTATGGCAGCTTTGCTCAATTACAGCGCTACCTTTGCTGTTGCATTTTTGCTCAGCCT
>CAYYZD010000019.1:0-14082 GCA_964476035.1 uncultured archaeon | reverse complement strand
AGATTTGGCGTATTCTGCTCTGATTTTTGGCGACAAAGAATTGGCAGAAAGGGTTATGGATTTAGAAGAGTACATGGATAAGCTGCATACAAAATTTGAGTTAAAGGTTTTAGAGATAGGAATTAAAAGGAAAGAGGATAAGAAGAACTTGCTGGGGCTCTTACGACTTGGTGTTGCAACTGAGAACCTAGCTGATGCAGCAGCTGAAATAGCGGACGTTGTACTTAGGGGAGTGGAACCTCATCCAATATTAAGAATGGTGATGGAAGAAGCTGAGGAGACGGTAATGGAGGCAACTATTTCCGAAAACTCTACACTAAATAGTAAGATGTTAGGAGAAATTAAGCTTGACGAGAAAATTGGAGTGAAAATAATAGCGGTGAAAAGAGAAGACATCTGGTTTTATAATCCTCCGGATGACTTTATTTTGAGAACTGGGGATATTATCGTTGCAAGAGGATTTATAGAAGCAAAGGATGCTCTTAAAAAGTTAGCTGAAGGCATTGATTAACATAGCATTTTTGTTTTAAAACATAGATTTTTGTTACTTTATTCGACTGACGCGCCACATTTTGGGCAAAACTTTGCATCTGGTGGTAGTGGTGCGCCACAGTATGGGCAATATCTGTAGGTAATTGTTGGAACCTCTTCTACTTTAACCTCCGGTTTGGGGTATGGTGCTGCTGGTGCCATTAGGAAAGCTTCTAGTTTTTCCCTTGCTAGAAGATCGAAGTATAAGACGGTTATTATTACTCCGTAAATAGGGCTAATAAGACTTGAGATTATTTTTTCGACAAGGGTTGTGAATAGTCTTGGCAGAGCTAAAGCAAATAAACCGCTAATCGCGCTCCCAATAGAAGAAGCTATCCAAAGTATTACAAAGATTATTACTATTACACCGGATGTGTGAAACCATTTACCTTTGGTTAATTTTTTACTTCTCCCTACGGCATCGACCGCTTCCTTTCTTTCTAAAACTATGACCGTTGGAGTTAAGCAGAGCCAAACTAAAAATATTATTCCAGGTATAACTAGAAGAATAAAACCAATTAAAACAATTATGCCTACTAGGATTGCACCTACTATTATTGAGGGCAGAACATCTAAAGCTACGTTGAAACTCTTTTTTAAGCTTGTTTCTTTACCTAGGAACTCGTCAGCTGCAAGCTGAGTAACTATACCAGTGCTTATGGCATTAAAAACCAGTGCTAAAACAATTGATCCAAACGCCCCAAAAATAACGATTCCTATAAAGAATGGATAGTGGAGAGGTGGAAAACCACGAAAGATAGCCGAGAAAAGCCATTCTATTAATGATATTATTAAGAATGGTAGCACGAATTCAAAATATCTTCGAGAAAGAATTGAAAATGATACACTAACAATTTCGGAAATGCTCATAGGTTTTAATTGCTGACCGCCTGTTTCGATCAAATTGCGCACCTTATAGGTCTTTAACGAGCAGGTAAATAAGTTTTGTGCAATTTATTTTCCATATACTATAAGATAGTAATAACTGTTAAATCGTTTACATTGGTACCTGTTGGACCTGTGAAAATCGCATCACCAAGTTTTTTGAAAAATTCATAAGAATTGTTATTAATCAGATATTCTATTGCGTTAAGACTGAGTTCCTGAGCTCTTTTCAAAGTTTGTCCATCGGCTATAGCTCCTGCTGCATCGCTAGCGCCGTCGATGCCGTCGGTGTCAATTGAAGCAATAGCAACCCCTTCTAGCTCTGATATTTTGAATGCCGATCCTAGCACTAATTCTTGGTTCCTACCGCCCTTACCGTTTCCGGTGACTGTTACAGTTGTTTCTCCTCCGCATACTACGACTGCTGGTTTTTTAACTGGATCGTCATAATTGTATATTTCTTTAGCAAGTCCAGCTAAAACTGTACCTACATGTCTTGCTTCACCCTCTATATATGTCGAAAGGAATATGGAATTCATCCCGAAATCTTTTGCTTTTTTCACTGCAGCCATGCATGCAGTTCTATTACTTGCTATAAGTATGTTATGCACGTTTCTGAAGATCTTATCTCCTGTTTTGGGGGTTTCTTCAATTTTACCTAACAGCCCTTGTTGTATTCTCTTTTTTACATTTTCCGGCATTTTATCAAATATATTATATTTTTTTAGTACATTGTAGGCGTCTTGGAACTTGGAGTTGTCTGGTACGGTGGGTCCAGAGGCTATAATGTCTAGTGGATCACCTACCACGTCAGATATTATCAAACTTATCACAGTTGCCGGATAAGCTGCCTTAGCGAGTTGCCCTCCTTTAAAAGATGATAAATGTTTTCTTACGCTATTTATTTCATCTATTGTAGCTCCGCATTTTAAAAGAAGACTTGTAACTGTTTTTTTGTCTTCTAACGTCACCGGTTCCACTGGACAAGGCATTAAAGCTGATCCTCCCCCCGAAATTAAAACAATAATTAAATCGTCTTGGTTTGCTTTTTGAGCTATTTGAAGCATTTCTTTGGTGCCTTTTACTCCCTCTTCCCCAGGTATTGGGTGTGTTGCTCCATTTATCCTGATTTTCTCTGTTTTTATGCTTTTTTCTGTTCCTTTTACAACATTTATGATTCCATCGGTTATTTTGTCGCCTAATGTTTTTTCGATGGCTTCGGCCATTAAGCCGCTAGCTTTACCGCCGCCTAAAACGTAGATATTCCTATATTTTTCCAGGTTGAATTTATAGTGTTTAATTATTATGGTGTTTCCTTCACGTTTAATGCTGTTGAGAATTACTTTTTTAGGGTTGACTGCATTTAGAGCTGACAAAATGCAATTTAAGGTTATACGTCTTGCTTCTTTATCTTTTTGTGTTAATCCGTTATCAATTAGTTTTTCGTAGTTTTTTATCAAAGCACCGCACCTTTACATTTCAAGAATCGAATGTAAGGATATTCTTAATTTACATCTAATATGAAACAAATTTAATATTTAAGTGGAAGCTGCTAGTTGAATTTGCTAAAACTTATTAAACTTATATTTCCCTTCTGAGATAATGGTAGACTCTACGTGTAATTAAGTTCCTGAACGTGGTGGTTTTATGGCTAAGAATGGGGTCGTTCCTCTGCATGCTGAGAGTTTCTTCTTTGTTTCTAATAATGGTGAGTTTTTCCAAGTTTTAATTTATGATTATTATGACGAGGAGGAATATTATCGTAAGTTGAGCCATAAGGAGGAAAAATTTATTGATGAAGTTGATAAGTTGTGGTCAAATATGCAGTCGATTCTTGATGAGGGGGAACTTTATATTAATGGTGTGCGTGTTAGACCTCGTGTTATTTTTATGGATATTCAACATCGAGGCAGTGGCACTCTTCCATATTTTATTTGGATAATTAATTTTAATGGGAGATTTAGACGTGGTGTTAACATTTATAGGTCTGTCTACGAGGAGGAGGTTTTAGAGTATGATTGCGAGGCTTACTGGTGTTTTCCAGCAGGAACCAAAATTATCGATGTAAAAACCTATATGAATAAAGATATTTATGGCAATTTTATGGTTTTGTGGGCTAGGAAGGGGGATAAAATCGGAGGTGAAGAAGAAATAAGGTTTAGAATCTAATATAAGTTGTGAAAATTTGTTACATTAATTTAAGGAAACGTTAATGGTTAATTAAATAGTTGAGGAAATTGTCCAGTTACGTGTATAATTGGACTTAGGGGTGTATTCCAATGGAGGAAACTTTCTATCATATTCTCGCAAAGGAGAGGATAAGCGAAAAGGATAAAAAGAAGCTGAAGAAAATGTATGAACGTTTGCTTCGAGAACAAGAGCTTTTAAAGAAAGTTTTTTCTTCAGTATCCTTAGAAAATAAAAGGATATTAGATATAGGTACTGGTCAAGGGTTTGCTTGTAAATTTTTAGTCGATCACGCCAAAGACTCAGAGATTGTAACCGTTGATAAAGATCCCCTTTCTTTAAATAGGGTAAGGAATATTGTTGGTGATGAAATCGATAAAATTAATTTTGTGAAAGCAGATCTGTCTAATATGTCTTTTTTGAAGGATAATTACTTTGATATTGTTCTTTCGCATTATACTCTTAGTACTGTGGATAAAAACATTTTTCAGAAAGTTTTGAACGAGATATATCGTGTAGCTGGTAGCTGGTGGCCTTTTTATAGTTATTGAAGGTTTTGGAAATGGTTTAATGGATTACGCGCGAAAATTGACCCTAGAGCTCGAGGAAATAAATCGTCAAATAATTGAAAGCGGAGAAGAGATGGACTTGGACGTGTTACTAAAGATATTTAGAGAGTTTAAGGGCTTTGAGGTAGTTAGAGTAAGGAAATTGAATGATGGTTTGATTGATCCAACCATCGAGGATTTTGGCAGATACCTATTGTCACTAGTAAATAATGATGAGGTAAGGAAGAGGATTATAAAAATTCTTGAAGAAGGTAAAGTTCACGGCTTTAGGGAAGCCCCGGATTACGCTATATATTTAAGAAAAAGACTAAGAATGTAGACGGAATGTACAATTATGCGCGTTTAACGGTTGAATCCACCATAGTTTAAGTTAAATTTAAGTTTCGTTTTACGTTTTCACCTCTATTTTCAGTTCAGCTCTTTGCTCGTCTTTTATATCCACGCCCTTTAGGGTTGATAACATAGATAAGACGGTGGTTTTCACTATTTTCTCGACAAACGGTGTTGTTGGTATTTCTTTTTCATTAATTAAAATCTTTATTTTCTTCTCTCGTATTGAAACTATACAATCGTTTTTTGTAGCTTTATTATTTAGTATAGCTTTTGCTAGGTTTAAGCAGGTCTTATAACGACATTTCCCGCAATTTAACCTAGGCAGATCTTCGTATATTTTAATGAGTTGCTTTTGTTTCTCAATGTGCTGCATGGTTTTTTCTAGGATTCGATTGAAATCTTCGATTATATGGAATATTTCTTTATGTTTTATTTTGTTTAAGCCAGCAAAAAGTAGAAAGTTTTCTCCTTTTTCTTTATATTCTCTTAGTTCTTCCTCATTTTTTATGCAGGCTATCTTTGGTATATTTTCATTACCTAATACTTGGTTTGAAAATCCTTCCAGTAATATTACGTCAATTTCTTCTGAGATGTTCTTTAATATTGTTTCTAATGGTTGGGTTACATGATTTTTCTTTATTATGACTACTTCGTTTTCTGCTATTGCTATTACGGGGTTTGCCCCTGCCTCTAGATGTTTTGAAGTATCTTTTCTCGGCATGTCAAATGTATGTCCCTTTCGACCTATGTGTTTAGCGGAAGCAACATTATAACCCTTCTCTACTAGTGCTTTTACTAATTTTTCTATTAGTAGGGTTTTTCCAGAGTTTTTATGACCTATTATTGCTATTATCGGTTTTAGCGGTATTCCCACTTTTTCCACCTCTTTTCAGTACTTCTCTTAGTTTGCATGGAAATTCCTCTTCTGGACATATTCCTTCCGATATGCATGGTGGTCCTGCATTCTCAAATATTGTTGGTGCCACCTTTTTAACTAGGCTTAGCATTCTCCACGCTAGTGCTCTTATTTCCCATTGTGCTCTCATACAGCATCTTAATTTAAAAAAGTGAAGCAGTTCTCTTGCATTCATCGTTACTACTATGTTTGTTTGTACTGCTTGGGGAATTATGTACCTTGCGTCCTCCTCTGGTATTCCCAATTCCAGCAGTTTCTTATATGCGTTTCTTGCTTCTTCTACAATTCGATTAAAAATCTCACTCGTTTTTTGATCTTTTCTTATTGTAGGTGGAACCACAAAATTAGAGTTTCCAAGCGATACGTATCTTTGGCTTTGCTGGCTATATGACGCTATTCTATGTCGAACTAATTGGTGAGTACATGCGCGCGAAACACCTTCAACGCTGAACGTAAAGACCGCGTGCTCGAGAATACTGTGATGCCCAATTTTTACGAGTTTTTTAATTAGTTTGCTGGCTTTTTTGGAAGTTATTTTTTTAATTATTTTGCTTCCAGGTTTTTTGGAGTAACAGGTTCTGGCTGCTGCTGCAACTAGTAATTCTGGGTTTGGAGTATAACTTAAAAGTTCTACTTTCAAAGTTCTACCTCGCTCCTCTTTTAACGGAATTATGGAAATTAAAATATTAAATGTTGTTTAAAATACATGCGTGGTAAATTCACAATTCTTCATATTGTTTGTCACTTAAATAATTTAATGAAGTAACATGCGCTATTCAGCTGCCTTCCTTTATTTCAAGTAGTTTTTTTATTTTTGATAAGTATCTGCTCGTTTTTATGCACTTTCTCGGCACTTCTATTAATTCTCCTTTATTTATGACATAATATTTGTAGTTTGTTTGTGGACTTAAATTTTCTACAATTTTTCTAACTTCTTCAACTGTCATGTGAAGCTGGACACAGTGCGGAGACCCGTCTACAGTTAAAACTGTTACTTGGTTTGGTTTTATGTTTTTAATCATTGTAGCTAACTTGAATGCAACCATGTTCATGTGTTCTGCCTCTAAGCATACTGCGACAGCAAAGTGATCTTTTAGAAAATTCTTGAAGATTTGTGGCCACATATCCTTTACACACTCACCATATATTAGCAATTTCCCCTTTTCCTTTGCCCTCCTATCACCGGCATTAATTCTTAGAAGCTTCATTGAAACACCTCAATAACTTGAGGTTTAATGGTTGAAGTTGTGGATGATAGCAACATTAAATATGTATATTGAAATGTTTACATAGTTTTAGGTTTAGGTTTATTTATGTGGCATTTAGGTTCATTTAAATTTTATCTTAGCTCTTAGGTTTGAATACTAAAAATTTATATTGGTATTTGTAGTTTGCTTTTTGAGGTGAATGGCTGTGCCGCCGAAAATTGATTTAGAGAAGTGTACTGGTTGTGGGACATGTGTTGACACATGTCCAATGGGCGTTTTAGAGCTAAAGGATGACAAGGCATATGTAGCTAATCCAGATGAATGTACCGAATGTCAGGCATGCGAGGCAGCTTGTCCAAATAACGCTATATCCTTTGACTAAAAGAGACCTCGCTATCGACCTTTAACCCTTATTCTTTTATTCTTTTGCATGCTTTACTATGTGAGGAGCTTCCGGTAGTATTAGTTTTTCAACTGCTAGTTTTACCGCTTGAGGTGAGCCTGGAATACAGAAAATTAATGTGTTTCGATATATTCCGGCCACGGCTCTCGTAACGATAGCTGCTGTTCCTATTTCTTGAAACGATAAAAATCTAAATATTTCTCCAAATCCCGGAATATCTTTCTCAAAAAGGGGTAAGACAGCTTCTATTGTTACGTCTCTTTTAGATACTCCCGTTCCACCTGAAAAAACTACAACATCGACTTTATGTTCGTATATGGCGTCTGTTAGTGTTTTTCTTATTTCAAGCATGTCATCTGGAATTATTTTTCGAAACTTTACATCGTGATTAGCATTCTTTAAGAGTTCACATATTAAGTCGCCTGATACATCGACTGTTTTTTCTCCCCTTGCTTGGTTTTGGTACCTTGATGAACTTACTGTTATTACTGCAAATGTAAGTCTTTTTGGAGCTTCTTCCTTGTGTTTTTCCGAAGTTAAACTCATATACATCACTTAATTGGTTCTTTTTAGCTAGGTTTCAAATGTTGTTTTTATTCGTATTTTTGTCTGCTCTTTTAACGTATTGCATACTATGGAGTTTTTCTCTAACCTTCTTACCAGTTCTTGCAGTTTTTTTGCATCCTCGTCATGAGCTGTCGTTGTTAATACCTGTACATTGATATCCGTGAATCTTGGAATCTTCTTGCTTGTTTGAATGCCTTTAACCTTAATTTCCACATTGTCGATAGGAATTCTCATTTTTTTAGCTTCTTTAAGTAATTCCGTTGCCAAACTGCTACCAAGCGCAGCCAATAAAAGTTCAGATGCTGTTGGCCCTCTCTTCTCTTCCTCAACAGTCCTTATAGCTAATTTCGCCCCTCTTATATTAGCTTCAAGTTCGCTTCTACCTTTCCAAGCAACATTTACAATAATTTTTTCTTTAGCCTTTACCAAAACACAACACCGTTGTTTTAAAGTTAAAAGCATTTTAACTGAACACACTTATAAAGTTTCCTACCTAGATTTTGATTGAAGAAGTGCAATTTGTACCAATGCGTCTAAGTTTTTGTTTACCAGAAATCGGAGACTTGCTGGGCTGAATTAGTAAAATAATTTAAGAGCGAGCGATATAGAGCGTATTGTCCTCTTACTTTTAGGCTATGGATAACGCGAAAGTAGTAGGAATTTCTTATATTTATCATCATTATCATCATAAGGCTAAAATATCTGTAGTAACTTTACTCTCTACTGCAGTAACTTGGCCTCATCCGCTAAACTCGTTAGAGAGTTAGTCATTTAGGATGGAGGGTATTATATGGGTGGGTATGATGTTATAGTTGTTGGTGCTGGCACGGGTGGCACCATGGCTGCAAAGACTGCAGCTAAGGCTGGGTTAAAGGTTCTTTTGGTCGATAAGAAACCTAAAGATAGGATAGGAGATAAGGTGTGCGGAGATGCTATAGGAAGACATCATTTTGATAACTTAGGTTTATCTTATCCAAAGGGAGACGAGTTAGAAAGTGTTTTTGAAGGCATTGAGGTGTATTCACCAGATCTAGAAACTGTATTTAGGATCAAGGGGGAAAAGCTTGAGGGGTTCGGAGTGAATAGGTATCTTTTTGGGCAAAGACTTCTTAAGGAGGCATTAGATGCTGGTGCTGAATTAAAGGATAACACAAACGTAGTAAAACCGATAGTTAAGGAAAATTTTGTGAAGGGAGTTGTAGTTAAAAGTGGAAATGAAATAAAGGAGATAGAGGCGAATATAGTTATCGATGCCAGTGGTGTTTCAGGAGTAATTCGTAAAAGGTTAACATCTGAATTCGGAGTTGAGAAGGAAATTCTTCGAGAAGATTTAATTGTTGCTTATAGGGAGATTAGAGAGTTAAAGGAACCTGATGAGAACCCTAATTATGCGAAGATCTATTTAACGCAAAATATTGCTCCGGGCGGCTACTATTGGATATTTCCCAAGAAAAATGGAACGATCGTAAATGTTGGGATAGGTGTTCAAAGCGGTGTAAATGCTCCCAACCCTAAGAAACAGCTTTACAAATACGTGTTGAATAAGGGGTTATTTAGGGATTCAAAGATTATTCACAGTGGCGGTGGAGCTGTTCCGACGAGAAGGCCTTTAGATTGTTTGACCGCGAATGGCGTTATGTTTGTTGGCGATGCTGCTTTTCAAGTGAACCCTGTTCATGGAGGTGGTATTGGTCCTTCGATGATTGCTGGTAAAATTGCTGGGGAGGTTGCCATGGAAGCCTTGGAGAAGGGTGATGTTAGCAGGGAGGGGTTATGGGATTATAATGTTAGGTTTATGAAGGAGTATGGTGCTAAGCAGGCTGGTTTGGATATTTTCAGATGGTTTCTTCAAAAGCTTAGCGACGACGAGTTAAATTGGGGCATGAAACATAAATTGGTTACGGAACAGGATGTCTTGAGAGCAAATCTGGGCGAAGACCTGAAATTAAATATAACTGAGAAAGCTGTGAGATTCTTTAGAGGAATAAGGAGACTGTCATTTCTACAAAAACTTAAAGAAGTTGCAAATACCATGAAAAAAGTTAAACGGCTTTATAGGAACTATCCAATACCAAAAAAGTTTGAGAAGTGGAAAAACGAAGTCAACAAAATATTTACAGAATTTAAGAGAAAACATGAGGGTAATCGATAACACCCTCCAATATTTTGGGCATTTTCCGAAATAGTTTTACTGGTATGACTTTAGAGAAAAAATTTGTTACTGGGTTGTTTAGGTTATTTTTAAAGCCTCTTCTATTATTGACACAAAAGCGCTATGTACATTTGCTCCAGTTTTTGCGCTTGTTTCAAGGAATTTTGATAGTCTCATTTCTTCAGCTTTTTTAACGCCTTGCTCTGTGGTTACTTTTCTTTGATCTTTCAAATCTATTTTATTTCCAATTAGAACAACGGGTATTTTCCCACAGTGAGAAACCACATCATCATACCAGTCTTTGACATGTTCAAACGATTCTGGGTTTGTTACATCGTAGAGTATTAATGCTCCTGCAGCTCCTTGATAATAGTAACGTCTTATTTTTTGGAATGTTTCGTGACCAGCTATGTCCCAGATAGCTAATCTAACCTTTTTTCCTTTGAGATCAACCATTTTGACCATTATATCTGCACCTATTGTTGGTTTATAGCTTGTTGGAAACTTATTTTCAGCGTATCTGACTACTAAGCTGGTTTTCCCGACAGCTAAGTCTCCCACTACAACAATTTTCAATATATATTCTCCACTCAACCTTTTTCCTCCTCCTCAAGATATTTCTTAAAGGGTACGTTTAATGTTAAAAGTTTTTCAGTTAGGTATTCGAAGGATTTGGCGTAAACTGGGTTTTCTGTCCAAATACCGATGTCGTATGTTAGTATTGGAGCCCATTTCCCTACTAGTGTCATTAGACAGCGAGACCCATCGCTAACGTAACATCCCATTGGTATTTCACCAAGCTGCCAGTGGAAAACCGTTATTGCGGTTGCTAGTTCTTTAATTTTATCAAGGATATCACTTGTAATTTTGAGTGATATAAGAACTTCGACACCGTCTTCAGCCTTTCTCTTCATCATTGACAAAATTGTATCACCATTTCTTGTAATTACATCAGGAGTTACCAGTGCTGTGAATCTTTCTGTTGTAGCATTTAGAATGTCCTTTAGAATGTTGTCTATTCTGGTCTCTCCGCTTACAAGCCATGCTGCCTCTCCTGGAAAAGGCCTTGCAACCTTTGACATGAGTTGATCAAAAGTTTTTCTAGCTTCCTCTACCAGTTCAATATACCTTTTGTGTTCTTCTCTAAGAGCTTCAAATATTTGGTCGGGTGAAGCTGCAACATACCTCGCCCCCCTGCCTGCTGCCTCCCTTAGAACAAATCCTCGTCCAACCAGTTTGTTTAGTGTCTCGTATACGTTTGCTCTTGGCACTCCCGATCTTCTACTTATTTCTGAGGCATTTAAAGGATTCCTTGTCATGACTAGGGTTAAATATACTTTTGCTTCATTTTTTGTGAATCCTAATCGTTCCAAGGTTTCAATAAGCTCCTGTAACGGCAATTTCAGCATCTCACTTTATTTGTAATGTTGTATATCTATAAATTGCAAATGGTGATAATAAATGTTACTACACGAAAAATTTGAATTTAATATTTTCCTACCGTTAAAAAAATCTATACTTTCACTACAGGCATTTTAGTTAAAGATATCTAAAATTGAGCTATTTTTTCGGAAATTTCTTCATATAAACCTTTCATTATTGTATTCATGTTTTGTCCTTGCTTTATTTTCTGACTAGCATTTTCTAGAAACTTTTTGACTTTCTGTAAATGTCTCCAAACGATCTCTCCCTGGTTTTCATCAAACATGCAGATGAGCGTGTATTCGCCAAGAGTATTTGATTTGTCGAAATACGCACATCCGATCATTTTGAGCCAATTATAATGGACAAATACGAACTCAGGTTTGTCCGTCCATACGGTACTGCCATAGTTCAGCCATGCTTGCATAATAACATATTTGAGTTCCTTAATGTTTAGAAAATTGTTAGGATATATGAAATATGGGCTTGGTAATGTTGGTAATAACCTGCCCAAGACAATTCCTTTTACTCTACTATTATATTTCTCTTTTACCTTCATTTTCATCCCTTAGTAAGTATGTAGAATGAAAGTTGAGCGATTTGTTAGGAAAGTTTACTTTTGCTGGGGATTTATAAGTTGCTATATTTGTTACTACAACTTTAGTTATAAAGTTTACGTTTCTAATTCAACCACTCAACCCACTCACATTATAAGAGTTGTAAAATGGTACCTAAATAATTTTCTCCGAGCATTATCCCATAGAAATAAGTGCAAAAACATTTAATGCAAAAATTAAAATACCTAAGAAGATTAAAAAATTTGAAAAACTGAGCCTTTTAGCCGCGTAGATAAAGCTTTTCATAGTTATTAGAGAAACAACAAACGTTGATAAAAAAGCGATAATAAAGAAGGATGTACCTATGTTTTTGAGGGCGATAGTGACGTCTCCTAATAAAAGATAATATGATGTAGAAAGAATTACGGCGGGAATATATATTAGGAAAGAACACCTTAAGGCATCATCCTTTTTAAGCTTTCTATATAAGAAAAATGTTATCGTTACGCCTGATCTGCTGACTCCTGGAAACACCGCTAATCCCTGAACTAAGCCTCCTAATAAACCATCAACACAACTTACTTCCTCAAGTTGCTTGAATCCTACGGATGGTTTTTTCATTATTAAACCTGTAATAATCATCATAATGCCTATTAAAGCCAAGACTATGAAGCCAGTAAACTCTAGGAAGCTTTCTTTAACAATATTGAGAATATTTATGTATAATGTGAATATGGCGCCACCAGAAATAGCAGAGCCTACGAAAGATGTTAAAAGAATGTTAAAAATGGATTTATCTCGAGCATTAACCACCTTATTCCTATTAAACATATTAACTAAGGTTTTTAAGACATTCTTGAACTCTCCTCTGAAAAATAATAGAACAGTAAACATTGTTGAAATGTGTAGTAAAAGTGATACAGCCAAAGCTGTTGAAGGGTCAAGTTTTACAATAGTAATCAAGTATATCATTATGAAAGCTTCACTGCTTACAGGAATCCATTCTAAGCAGCCTTGTATTATTCCTAGAATTACGGCAAGCAAACTTTTGGCGAATGTCTCCCAGCTCATGTTAAATTGTCTCCATGCTGATCTAAATATTTATCATATAGTATAACCTAGAAATCTCAAGCTGTATTTTAAATATATAGTTAGAGGTGAGATAGTTGGAAAGGTTATGGGCTCCTTGGAGAATTAAATACATAAAGATGGAAAAGCCTAAAGGCTGTATATTTTGTGAGAAGACAAGGGAGAAAAGGGATGAGGAAAACCTCATTCTTTACAGGGGTAAGAACGCTTTTATAATTATGAATGCTTTTCCTTATAACAATGGGCATTTAATGGTTGCACCCTATAGGCATGTTCCTACGTTAGAGAATTTGAAAAATGATGAACTTTTAGAAGTTTTTAAGCTTGTTAATTTTTCACTTAGAATATTAAGGGAAGCCATGAATCCGGATGGTTTTAATATTGGTGTGAATATTGGTAGGGTTGCTGGCGCTGGGATAGAGGAACATGTGCATGTTCATATTGTGCCTAGATGGAATGGTGATACTAATTTTATGCCTGTAATAGCAAACACGAAGGTTATTTCTGAAGGACTTAGTGAAACGTATAGAAATTTGAAAAATGCCATCATGAAACATCAAAATTCATCAGATCTATGAAAACGGGGTAAGAAAATTCTTAGTGCAGGGTTTCAGCAAGCCCACCGGTCCTCATCTTATCGGTTGATGCGAGTTTCATCATAATAACATTTTATGTCGCTATTTCTCATTAAATTTTAACTTTCGCTGAGCAAGTAATGACAATAAGCGGTGTATTAGAAGAGTTGCGATTTCCCTTCCACCCCACAATATTGATAGTGTTAATAAACTTTCTGAAAGATTTTCAGCTTCTTTTAACAGCCTATCTTTGAGATTATCATCATTAACATTTTTGATTGTTAAAATTAGACTGCTCATGTTTTCAAAAACATCTTTGAAAACCGAATAAACGTTATCACTCAAGACTTCACTTACCATTGGTTTTGCCGTTATTTTCATGAGATTTTCGTATAGTTCCTGCAACGCCTTTTGAATATTCATTTCTTCTTTTATTTTCTTGTTTATGATTTCTATAAGTTTTTTTATGTCTTCAAATTTCCCCCAAATCTCATTTACAGCACTTGGTTCAAAAAAGCTTACAATGCTGTATGATCCTAATTTTTCGTCGTTGTCGTAAAGGAGACAGCCAAATAAATTTACTCCGTTAAAGTGGACCATTGTGAAACCGCTTTCACCAGTTTTTGGATAATTTGCCCATATCTGCATGGAAATCTCCGGTATTTTACCTTTATCAATGAAATCGCGC
>CAYYZD010000018.1:0-14255 GCA_964476035.1 uncultured archaeon | reverse complement strand
TTGATGAGAACAAATTTGAATAAAGATGAAGTACGTAGGGTTTTACCCCAGCTTTTGGAAGCATTATTCAGAAACATACCTAGTGGAGTTGGAAGTACCGGGAAATTAAGATTGTCAGGCGCTGAATTGGATGAAGCAATGCAAGGTGGTGCGAAATGGGCTGTTGAACAAGGATATGGTTGGGATGAAGATTGGAAACATTGTGAAGAAGAGGGCGCAATGCCGGATGCAAACCCAGATATGGTATCATCAAGGGCAAAACAAAGGGGAAGACCTCAACTTGGAACTTTGGGTAGCGGAAACCATTTTCTTGAGGTACAATATGTAGATAAAATTTACAATCCAGAAATAGCTAAAAAACTTGGAATATATGATGAAGGGCAAGTGACTGTCATGATTCATACAGGTTCTAGAGGTTTTGGCCACCAAGTTTGTTCTGATTACCTCAGAGTTATGGAAAGAGCAGTACATCAGTATGGGATAAAGCTTCCAGACAGAGAGTTAGCATGTGCTCCAGCACATAGTAAGGAAGCTGAACAATATTTCCAGGCAATGCAATGCGCGGCTAATTTTGCTTGGGCAAACAGACAATTAATAACTCATTGGACGAGAGAATCCTTCCAAAGAGTATTCAGAAAAGATGCTGAGGACTTAGATTTGCACCTAATCTACGATGTAGCCCATAACATAGCAAAATTAGAGGAACATGCAGTCGATGGTAAAAGGGTTAAAGTATTTGTCCATAGGAAAGGTGCTACTAGAGCATTTCCACCGGGACATAGGGATATACCTGCTGATTATCGTGAAATGGGACAGCCTGTATTAATACCTGGAAGCATGGGGACTGCCAGTTATCTATTAATCGGAACAAAACAAGCAATGAAAATTTCCTTTGGTAGCACAGCTCACGGTGCGGGACGACACTTATCACGAGCTGCCGCAACTCGACGTTACTGGGGTTCAGCTGTGAAAAAGGAATTAGAGCAACGGGGAATATTGATCAGAGCCGCAAATATAAGGGTTGTTGCGGAGGAGGCCCCGGGTGCGTACAAAGATATTGATAGAATTGCCATGGTTAGTCATAAGGTAGGTATTGCTACCCTTGTAGCGCGAATGGTGCCAATGGGTGTTACAAAAGGATGAATATGACTTAGCATTTTCAAAACAAAAAGAAAAAATCTACCTCACTAGGTTATATATTTGAAAAACATTAATCTTTTTGCATTATTCTTCCTCTGACTCCCATTCTTGGTAGTAGTCCAATGCTGCTTTATACTCTTCTTCTCTTCCATTCTTTGTTACTTGGATTTTTCTCTTAAGTTCTCCCTCTACTACAATTATTTCCTCTTGTGGTGTATGTTTTATTTTAAATGTTAATTTATAATCTTCTTTGTTTTTTTCTGCTGGTACCGAATATCCACAATTTCTACAAACAAGTATGATTATTCCGTCTTTTTGTTTTTGAGGCACTAGCATGCTTTCACATTTTGGACAAAATTCCATTAATATCACTCCAGTAAGGTGTTAATCAAGTAACGTAGCACGTACCTAAAGATTATTTAAAGTTTTCGTATTTCTATTTCTTAAAAAGTGTTTTTCGTCAATTGTCGAACAATAACCGTGAAACGTCGAAATACTCAAATAGTCATTAAGATTAATCAGAGAGATATGAACTATAGAGATAATGGTCTAGAAAGAATAGCACAAAGTATAGCAGGTGAAATAATTCTTTCGGATGAGCCAGGAAAAGTTATGAAGAAATGGAGAGAACTTTTTCAAATTTCTCAGAAGGCTTTAGCACAGTTCCTTAATATATCTCCATCGGTAATCAGCGATTATGAAAGTGGCCGGCGATCTTCACCCAGAGTTGAAACCGTTAAAAAATTTGTTGAAGCTCTAATAGAGGTGGATGAGAGAAGGGGAGGATATGTTACAGGTGCGCTGAAAAAATTAATGTCTCCAGAAATACCCTCTGATGTAATACTTGCCATTAGAGAATTCCCATATCCGGTCAACGCTAAGGAATTTGCGAATTATTTAAATTGTAAGATATATGCTTGCGAAGACGTCCTTGAAAAGGAAGTAATCTATGGTTACACTGCAGTGGATTCTGTTAACGCTATAATTAAGCTTTCCCCACCACAATTATTGCGTCTCTACGGCGCAACACCGCGGAGAGCTGCTATTTTTACTCGAGTATCAACTGGAAGATCTCCTATGACTGCGATCCGTGTGGCTCAAATGACGGGTGGGAAAGCCTTGAAACCAGCAATAGTAATTCTTCACGGATTAGAAAGAATTGATCCATTAGCTATAAAGATAGCAGAAATAGAACAAATACCGCTATTGGTATCAAGGATAGAAAATGTAGAGGAATTGGTTAAAAAATTAAGAAGTTTTACTCCATAGCCTTTTTATTAAGAATACTTCAGCTTAGAGAGAAACTGAATCATAAATTATTTAAGTATAGGGAGTTACGATTCCGTAGACACGTTATCTTAATAATGGGAAAATATTATAGATAAAACTTGTGATTCAGCTAGTCTCAGCAGGTGTAAGCCTTGATTGCTAAATCTCGATTAAAAGAACTATTAACTGAAGAAAAGTACAGGGTAAATCTATTTAGGGAGCTAGGATTCGTTAGAAAACAATGTGTTAAATGCGGAGGCTTTTTCTGGACTTTAGACCCTGAAAGGACTACCTGTGGGGATCCAGTGTGCGAAAATGGCTATAAGTTTATTGGCGAACAAAAAGGTAACTGGGATTACCACGAAACTATTGAACGTTGGTGTAATTTTTTTGAAAGACATGGACATGCAAGGATTAAGGAATATCCAGTCGTTGCGCGTTGGAGAGACGACATAACCTTTACTATAGCTTCAATTGCTGATTTTCAACCATGGGTAGTAAGCGGAATAGTTGATCCGCCAGCAAACCCACTTGTTGTTCCACAGCCTTGCTTAAGATTCGGAGGTAAAGGTTTTAATGATGTAGATAATGTTGGAAGAACGGGAAGACACTTTTCTCTCTTCGTAATGGGAGGACAACATGCTTTCAATTCAGACAAGTGGAAAGGCTATTGGATAAATCGATGCATAGAATTAAATTTCAAATTTTTAACGGAAGATCTTAAAATTCCTCCAGAAGAGATAACATATCGTGAAGATGTTTGGATTGGCGGAGGAAATTTCGGACCTTGTTTAGAAGCCTTTGCAAAAGGTCTTGAAATTGTTAATAATGTTTTTATGCAATACGAAGTGCTTCCCGATGGAAGCTACCAAGAGATGAAGATAAGGGTAATAGATGTTGGTTGGGGAATAGAGAGAATTTGTTGGTTTAGTCAAGGTACACCTACAGCCTACGAAGCGACTTTTGGCCCGGTTCTTGATTGGTTAAAATCACAAGTTGGTCTGAAAGCAGATGAAAAACTGTTAAGGGAATATGTAATTTATATGGGAATGTTAGATGTTAGTGAAATGAGGAATATAGACGTCATTAGGCAAAAAATATCTAAACAAATTGGAGTAAGTTATGTAGAGTTAAAGAGGGAGTTGGAACCATTAGAGGCTCTTTATGCCATAGCAGATCATACGCGTGCCTTAATTTTCGCCATAGCTGATGGCGCATTGCCATCCAATGTAGGTGGTGGCTATAATTTACGTACAATTCTGAGGAGAGCACTAAGTTTAAATGATCTTTATAATTTTGAAATAGATTTTCTAGAGCTGTTTTATAGACACATTGAATATTTAAAGAAGACTTATGAAAGAGTTCTAGAGGCAGAGGGGATAATAGATGATATATTTAAGGTAGAAAGGGAAAGATACTATGAAACTTTAAAGCGAGGAGAAAGTTACGTTAAACGACTACTACTTAAGAAAAGAAAATTGGATAAAGATGCCCTTATGGAGCTTTACGAGTCAAAGGGCATACAGCCAGAAACAGTGCAAGAAATCGGGAAAAAACTTGGTATACAAATAGATGTTCCGTCAGATTTCTATGTGACCATTGGAGAAAAAAGGGAAAGAAAAGAAAAGCCGCTAAAACAAGGGGAAGAAAAAATAAAGCAATACATCGAATCGCTACCCCCAACAAAAGAATTATACTATGAAGACCCCTATAAAGTCTCTTTTAGAGCCAAAGTTTTGAAAATACTTCAAAATAAATATGTAGTATTGGATAGGACGTGCTTCTACCCAACGGGAGGGGGTCAACTTTATGATACAGGAGAAATAAACGGTTACAAGGTTGTTAACGTACAAAAAGTCAATCATGTAATTCTTCATGAGATAGAGAGAAAAGCTGCTTTAAAGGAAGGGCAGGACGTTGAAGGAAGAGTAAATTTAGAACGAAGATTGGCTCTTATGCGTCATCACACAGCAACCCATATAATTAATGAAGCTGCCAGACGTGTGCTGGGTAAACATGTGTGGCAGGCTGGAGCGGAGAAACGGCCAGAAAGAGCAAGATTGGATATAACTCACTATAAGCTTCCATCAAAAGATGAAGTTAGAAAAATAGAGCTGCTAGCAAACAAAATAGTAATGGAAAATCGTCCTGTGCGTATCTTTTGGATGCCTAGAAACGAAGCGGAACAAAGGTATGGATTTAAAATATACCAGGGTGGAGTGGTTCCAGGGAGAGACATTAGAATAATTGAGATAAAGGGTTGGGACGTTGAAGCATGCGGTGGGCTCCACTGCGAAAATACGGGAGAGGTAGGCCCTATAAAAATAATTAGAGTAGAAAGAATCCAAGATGGTGTAGTTAGGGTAGAATTCTGTGCAGGAATTGCAGCTATTCACCAAATACAGCAACAGGAAGAATTACTAGAAAGGACCGCCGATGTTTTTCGTGTTCCATTAACACAAGTACCAAAAACAGCTGAAAGGTTCTTTAAGGAGTGGAAAGAGTTAAACAAAGAAATAGAAAAATTAAGGAATCGTCTTTCTGCGATGATAGCTGAAAAAATAATTAAAGAAGCGGAATCGGTGAAAGGATATAAAATTATAGTTGAAAGGTTAAATTTAAGCGAAAAAGAACTGGTTTCGATCATTGAAAGAATACTGGAACAAGAAACTAAAGCAATAGTAGTGCTAGGTGGTGGAACAAATAGAGCAATAGTTGTTGGAGGCGCTAAGGACCTGTTCAAAACGGAGTTATTAAATATAGTGAAAGATAGTTGTAGAGTGCTTGGTGGCTCAGCTGGTGGAAAGGGTAATATTGTAATTGGTGGTGGACCAAAAATACAAAATCTAGATGATGTGCTTAGAAGAATTTTCTTTCTAATAAATGAAAAAGTAAGATCTTCCACTTTTACATGATTTAATGATAAGTAGTTTACACATGAAATACTTTCAGTTATCTCTCTTACCTTCTTATCTGTCAGTTTTAAGGAAATATTACGCTTAGAAAAACAAAAAAGCGAAAATCTTAATAAAAACTAAAAGTGATCAAAATGAGGCAGCTATTTAAACAAGTAAGGATACATAAAATGTTAGAAATAATTGACGAAATGCTATTGAGAGGCTTTAAAAGAGAATATTTAACAGAATACCTCCTATTGCGATACGATCCATCAGAACTGGCTGATGCACTAATTATGATTAGGAAAAATGAACTGAAAAATCTTCCTAGATGATTTTTGTTATTTTAGCAAGCTTTGAGAACTTTAGTTAACTCGTATTTTTATTATGTCGTGTTTATTTTAGCTTAATTTCATTTCTTCGATCAATCATTGCATTAATTTCTGGTCCTGTACCAATTAATGTGACTGGGGTTCCTGTTTCGCTTTCGATCCTTTCAATGAAGTTCTTTGATTCCTTGGGAAGTTCGTTGTAATCCGTTATTCCACGAGCTTCCGGGAAGACTACATCAATTTTCGTTAGTGCAATTTGTGTTGCACCGTTTAACATAACAGCTCTTTTTGCTAGTTTAAAGTTGAATGGGGCTGATCTTCTTTTTCTTCCGGTTACAGTTGCTATTTCTAGCCATCCTCTCTTCTTAGCCTCCTCTTCTGAGAGCTCTTCTTCAAGCGGTCCGGATCCTACTCTTGTTACATAAGCTTTGAAGACTACTATTACATCGTTAACTTTTGTGGGGCCTATTCCTACGTCGGAACAAGCAGCTGCTGCACATACATCTTTTGAGGTAACAAAGGGATAAGTACCATGGTAAAGGGATAGATACGTGCCCTGTGTGCCTTCAATAAGGACCATTTCCCCACGGTCCATGACCTCATTAATTTCTAATGGTACGTCTGTTAAATATGGTTGTAGTTCTGGTACATCCTTTGCAACTTTTAGTCTTCTTAGTGCTCTCTCGGCGTTTGCGGGTCCACATCCACTTCCAGTGCTACCAATTTTTCCGCGTAAATGCGAAGATCCTTTGTCCTCCTTTATGTGTTTTTCTTCGATAACACCACACTGATAATCTATACCAACGCGATCTTTGCAATTTACCTCTTCGATTTCCTTAAAGAAGATCTCTGGGTTAACAAGCACGCCTGGTCCTATTAAAAGTCTTGCCTTTTCATAGGGGAAACCGCTGGGAATTTGCCTTAACTTAAAAAGTTTGCCGTTAATCACCACAGTGTGACCAGCATTTGTACCGACCCCAGCTCTAGCAATAATTGCTGGTCTATCTTTAAGAGCAAGATAGGATATAATTTTTCCTTTACCCTCGTCTCCGAAAAATCCACCAACAACCACTTCACATGGCATTTATATCCCTCAGATTGTGCTGCTCTTCCTCTTATAAATTTTCTGTTTTCATACAATGCATTACTGGATTAGCTTAAAAACAACGCATCTAACAATAGCATTAAATAAATACTTCAAGAGAGTCTTGTCAAAATAATTATTGTTAAAATGTTTAAGCAAAAATAAACGAACAATGTTCTCATAAAACTTGAGTTAATTATAAATAATTACAAGAATGAGATAGCTTTTTAACTGGTTTAATAGTGTAAATTACTTGGTCAATGATTGATGCTTCCGGCTCTGAAAGAGTGATGAGAAGGCATTTGGATGAGACTCTTCAAAACCGTATCTAACTCGAATTTATATTACAAGTTAAGTAACCGTTTCTACTTGTGTAAGAAGAAGTTATCTGATCATTTAAAATTAAGGAATTAAAGTGGCATTTAGTGCGGTCATGCTGCCCATTTATCATCCTTGCTTATGGAATAGCTATAAGCTCATGAGACCGTCGTTTAATCATTCCGCATATTAACAAATTCATAGTTGGGTTAAAATACCTATCGCAAAAAATAGATAGTAAATTATTCCATAATATCTTAAAGTTCTTTATCATATCACTTATACCTTGGGGAAATAGTTAATTTGTTGTGAGGTGTGTAACTTGACGAAGTATATATTTGTAACAGGTGGAGTAATGTCTGGTATTGGTAAGGGGGTCACTACAGCTTCGATTGCTAAACTTTTTCAATTTAGAGGCTTCAGTGTTGACGCTATAAAGATTGACCCCTAACACGGCTAGATTTGTCTAGCCGTGGGGGAATTTAAATGTTGATCCAGGTACTCTTAACCCAATTGAGCATGGAGAAGTTTTTGTAACCGAGGAAGTTTGGGAATTTACGCCAGCCGACGGGTTTAAGTTTAGAATATCTGAGATTGATCAGGACTTTGGAACCTATGAAAGGTTTTTGGATAAAAATATACATCCTTGTAACAATATTACTAGTGGTCAGGTTTATTTGTCAGTTATTCTTCGCGAACGAATTGGAGAATATCTTGGTAAAACTGTTCAAATAATACCTCACATTACTGATGAGATAAAGAACAGAATTAGGCAAGTTGCTATGAGAGAGAAGCCAGATATATTAATCATTGAAGTGGGTGGGACGGTGGGTGACATTGAAGCTATGCCTTTTCTTGAAGCTATAAGACAATTTCGATTAGAAGAGCCGAGAGAAAATACCGCATTGGTTCATGTTACCCTTCTTCCCTTCCTTAAAACTGTTGGGGAATTAAAGACAAAACCTACTCAACACAGTGTTAAGGTTCTTCAAGGTATGGGTCTTCAACCCGATGTTATTGTCGGTAGGGCTGAAATTCCTCTTAATCTGAAAATAAAGAAAAAAATTAGTTTGTATTGTAATGTTCCTGTAGAAGCTGTGATTTCAAATCCTGATACCGATTGTATATATGAACTTCCGCTTCTTTTTGAAGAACAGGGTCTTGGAGATTATCTGTCAAAAATCTTGAATCTTCAGGTCCGTTCTCCTTCGCTCCACGGCTGGAAACGGGTTGTGTATAAATTTAAGAATTTTAATGACACTGTGAAAATAGCAATGCCTGGTAAATATACAGCTATTATTGATAGTTATATTTCAATTAATGAAGCTTTAAAACATGCGGGGGCACATCTAGGGGTAAAAGTATTACTTGAATGGATTGAAACTGAAATATTTGAAGAACACCCGGAGAAACTAAATATACTGGATAATTTTGACGGTATTCTTCTCACACCTGGCTTTGGTAAGAGAGGAGTAGAGGGCATGATCGCAACTGCAGACTACGCCATACTCAAAGGAAAACCGTTCTTGGGAATATGTTTTGGTGCTCAGCTTTTATTTATCGCTTTTTGCAGAAGGATGTTAGGGTTAAAGGATGCAAACAGCACAGAAATTGACCCAAATACCCCACATCCCGTGGTTGACATGCTTCCAGAACAGCGTAGAGTTGGAGCAAAGGGTGGAACAATGCGATTGGGAGGCCATAAAATCTGCATCAGGAACGGAACAAAACTTTTTGATGCTTATGGAAAAGAAGTCATTGTGGAAAGGTTCCGGCATAGATATCATATTATTAGAGAATATGCAGAAAAAGCTGAAAAAAAGAACTTGATTATTTCAGCATATGATGAATCTGGTAACATTATAAACGCAATAGAGCTTGCTAATGACTCTTGGATTGTAGGAGTTCAATTCCATCCTGAGTTCAAGAGTAGACCCAATAGACCTTCCCCCCTATATGTTGCATTTATCAGGGAAGCTTTAAAACACAAAAAGAAGAGAAGAGAGGCAAACACCAATGTTTGATTTACAAAGGCAACTGAAAAATGTTGTAAAAAATCTGGTAGAGATTGAAAGAAGTAAAGAAACTTTTTGTAGCATTCTCAGATCTGTTAAAACAAAGATAGAATTTTCTTTCCTTCCTCAAATTGGTCGATTAGATTTATTAGAAAATAAATTCGCATATTCTGTTACGCCCACTAATCTTAAGGGTCTTTGTGTAGCTGGAGTCGATGGCGGAGTTGTTAGCCGATCTCTACACTGTGCAGATATAATTATTACTAGGGCTGTAGCAGCTATCTTTAGATTTGAATCTGAAAATGGTCCCTATGTTGAATATTTTCCAGATAAGTTTCCAGAACCAATAATAATTGTTAATATTACTCCGTTAAGCAGAATTAATTCAGAAATAAATGCTAATTTAGAAAGACTTAAAGCCGAGTTGGAAGTTGCAATTAAGGTTCAGGATGAATATACCATTGATGCGATTCTTCTCAATGGATCGATTCTTCCACAAATTACAGATAAACCCTTCACTTCAAACGTATTATTAACTAGAAAGTATGATGAAATTCTAGATTTATATTTGAAACTCTATGAGAAATCTATGGAAACAGATACGATTTTAGCTGGAGTAATTGAGGATAGTAGAAGTACAAGATTTATGCAAATTATAAATAGGATGCTCCCTCACCTAATTTATAGATACCCCGAACTTAAGGACTTGCTAAATTTTGACTATAGACGGGTATTAAGATTAATGAGGGATTCAGATTTTCTATTTCGCTTCTTAGATGTAGGCGAGAGGACTTTAGCATTTCACTATTCCGAAAGTCCATACGAACACCCGATTCTAAGAGATCTGAAAGAGAAAGGTTGGGAACCGCCAATTACAGTTTTTTATCTCAAGACTGTAGAGTTTGATGTCCCTATTCGAATAGAATATTTAACATCCAGATTTGATCCAGTAACTTTAGCAAATAGATTAGCTTCGATAATTTACCCGCTTTCAAGCTATCATCCAGAATACGCAACCCCTTCAGTTATAATTGAAGCCGATGCGAGAGCAAGACTTCTTGAATCCGACCTTGAAATTATTTATGACAGTTTAGTCCATGCTATGGGGTTAACACCATCGTTGCTTAAGCTTAGACGAGATAGAAGGCCTTTTTAACACCAGCTTATGCACTAATTTTAGCATGGACTACGTCTCCACTAAATTGATTGCATAAGAAAGAATTTTATAGTGTTTTATTTTTAAAGACATGGGGGTATAATGTGAACAGAGAAATAGGAACGGTAGTATGTACAGGTAATGGTCCAAGCGCAGCCGAATTCAGCTTTGTGGTTACAAATACCTCCATGTCTGTACCTGTTAGAACTGGTCAATTTGTTGAAGTTAAGACCGATGAAGGGTTAATGATCGCTCAGATAACTGAAATAGTAAAGACCAATAGGTATTTTATGCACGCTGAAGCGGTTAGAGAATATGAAAAAGGAGGCAAACCATTAACTACAATATTCCCAGTTGATAAATGGGAATACATTATTGCTAAGGCAAAACCACTTGCAATAAGTGTAAATGGACAGTTAGAAAGGGTAACCTTCCCACCATCGCCGGGAGAAAAAGTTAAAATTGCAGATAGAGATACGCTGGCAAAGTTTTTGGGATTAGACTTAGAGAATGGTATAGAACTTGGTATGGTTCGTTATCATAACATACCAGCAAAATTAAACCTCACAAAATTACTTCAAAAACATTTAGCTATTCTCGCAATTTCTGGAGCTGGCAAATCTTATCTTGCATCCGTTTTGACAGAGGAGTTATTGCTACGTGATCCTTCAAAGGGAAGGGTCGCAGTTGTAATTGTAGATGTTCATGGAGAATATGTTTCTTTTGCTGAAAAAGCGGAAGGTAACGATTATGTGGACTTTTCTGGTAAAGTTTCTGTTTTTAAAAGTTCCTTCTTCCAAATAGCCGTTCCCCAAATAAGTGAAAGAATGTTTGGAGAATTTCAACCGCAAATATCGCCAATTCAGATAAGAGAGTTAGGAAAAATTTTGAAAAACCTTAAGACGAAGATGTACAAAACGGGAATTCCTTATTCTCTTCAAGATATTATAGAGGAAGTGGAACATGACGATAAAATAAGTCCGCGAACCAAGGAAGCGCTTCTTGGATGGTTATACGACTTAGAAGATACAGGTCTTTTTGGACCGGTTGAATCTCCAAATTTGGAAAATATCGTAAAATTAGGCCATGCAACAATAATTGATCTGAGTGAAACAATAAGTTTAAGGAAAAAGCAGATTTTAGTTTCATATATTGCGCGAAGACTTTTTGACATGCGTAAGCAGGAGAAAATACCGCCATTTGTATTGATCTTAGAAGAAGCTCATCAGTTTTGTCCTGAGGCAAGGAAAGAACTCGCAATATCAAAAGGCATTATAGAGACTATTGCTAGAGAGGGGAGAAAGTTCTTTGCGTCTCTCTGCCTCGTAAGCCAAAGACCTGTAAAACTATCAACAACGGTACTATCGCAGTGCAATACTCATATAATTCTCCGCATTACAAACCCCTACGATTTAAAACATATAGGTGAGAGTAGCGAAGGAATAGATAGAGCTGTATTAGATATTATTACAACACTTAATGTAGGTGAAGCTTTAGTCGTGGGTGAAGCTGTAAACTTTCCACTATTTGTCAAGATTAGGAGAAGAAAAAGCAAGGAACCGAAACACGCACTAAGCTTGGAAGAGGCAGCCAAGAAATATGAAAGACGGCTAACTTAAATTGTTTCCCTTAAAAATTTCGTCATTCATGCTAGAACTTATGGTTAATATTGCGTGCACTTAAATCTGCAACAATAGAAAGAAAAAAGATTGTAAACTTAATTAAGGCAGTAAAAGGAAAATGAAGATCAAAACGTGTATTAGTTTAAGAGAACAAACAAAGAATTCATTTGATCTTAATAATTATTCTTTCAACTGCAGGCTCACAGACTTTTCTTACACCATGCTCACCAGGTTCATATTTACTTTTAATTAAGCCAGCTTTCTCAAGGATCTTAACCTGGGCGCTGATATTGGCTTCTGTTTGGTTTAGTACCTCGGCGATCCTACTTACGTCCATTTTTTTCTCTCTAAGTAGTTTAAGGATTTGCCAACGTGTTTTTGATGCTAGCGCTTTTGCTATTTTTGCAACACTTTCATCTTCTACAACGAGTTCCTGCATAGAATAATCACCTTATGTATTTTGTTTTATTTGAGTTATTTCTCTAAGTGAAAACTTATAAATTTATCTTTTTTATCTATCATTTATATTTTCTCAATTAAACAAAAAATATAGTTTAGAATAACAAAATAATATATATAATATTAACAGCTCTTTATTACTTTTATATTAATTGAAAACCAAAATTATATTATCGTTAAATAATTCTCTTATTTTTGGGTAATTCAAAGGATGAAGAGCTATACATCTGAGAAGCGAAGAAGCTTAATATGCTATGCTCACTAAATAAATAGGAAGCTTGTTACTTAAAATATTCTTGGAACTCTTAACATTGTCAACTAGAACGTATGAATATTACACTTAAATATTATTAATTTTAAAAGCTATAAAAGGGTGATTGTAAGAAGAAACTGTAAGGTTGGCCTAAATCTTTAACTTTGTTGATTATATTTTTAGAGCAACTGTTATGGTCAATAAAAAACTTTTGTAGTGGGTTATTGGTGGTTCTTAATGGAAAATGAGAGAAAAATCATTATGGGGATAGACATTTTACCGATGAAATCCCCTTCCTCGAGAAGAAGACCAAAATACGCTGTTGTAATTTTTGAAGGTGATAAACTTATAGAGAAAATCGATGAATTGAGTTACTACAAGCTTATAGAAAAAATCAATAAAATAAAACCAGATATGATAGCTATAGATAATATATTTGAACTTGGCTCCGAAGAAAAACATATAATAGATTTTATGTTGAAAATACCAGCACATAGCAAATTAATTCAGGTAACAGGGTCACCGCTGCATGGAATGGAGCCACTTCACAGGTTAGCAAAGAGACATAACATAAGTGTTCCAAGCAAGGCATCTCCATTGGAAGAAGCTGAAGCTTCGGCACTGCTTGCGGCAAAAGGAGTAGGATACTTGGTTTCTGCCTTCGAAGAAGAGACACAAATAACGGTAACGCGAGGAAGAAGTTTAGGGCCTGGGGGATGGAGTCAAGATAGATACCGGAGAAGATTACATGCACTCGTGCAACAGGCAACGCATCAAATAGAGAAAACACTTACTTTACACGGGCTGGATTTTGATTTATATGTGAAGAGATCTGAACATGGAATTGTTAGAAGCAGATTTATTGTTTATGCAAATTATGATGCCGTGTTAAATCTTATAAAGCCTGTAAAGGGGCAAGATATCCAAATAAAGGTAGCTCCTGTTCAAAAGAAACACATAGAATTTTTGCCATTACAATATTCGGATATAAAGATGAGAGAAACAAAATATGTTATAGTTGGAGTAGACCCCGGAGTTACCACCGGTGTTGCAATTTTAGACATAGATGGTAACATACTGGAAGTGCGTAGTGGAAAGGAATTAACGAGAGGAGAAATTATAAGACTAATCGCTAAACATGGAATTCCCACAGTGATCGCCACAGATGTGAAACAAGTACCTCAATTTGTCAAAAAATTAGCAAAGACTCTAAATTCACAGTTATTTCAGCCTCCAAGACCGCTGACCGTCGTTGAAAAAAGAACACTTGTACAAGAGTATCTTAAAAAACTAAATATGGAAGGAATGCCTTTCGATTCGCATCAACGTGATGCTTTGGCAGCCGCAATAAAAGCCTATCAAAGCTTAAAAAACAAACTTAACCGTGTTGAAGCCCATATAAGAGAGATGGGAGCTAATATACCTATTGACCTGGTAAAGACGCTGGTTATTCAAGGAATACCCATTAAAGACGCAATAAATAAGGTAATTCATGAACTAGAGGAGAGAAAAAGGATAGAAAGAGAAAAAAGAGAAAAACCAGTGAAAATTGTGGAGAAACATGTGAGCCCTGAAATTTTAGACTTAAAAGAACAATTACGATCCAAAGAGAAAATTATTAGTAGACTGGAGGAAAAACTTCGAAAACTAAAGTCGGAAATAAATGAACTTAAGATGGAAAATCGAAAGCTAAAAGAGTTAGCAGAGAAA
>CAYYZD010000017.1:0-14345 GCA_964476035.1 uncultured archaeon | reverse complement strand
TATAATATATATTTTATCGAAGTAATAAATATATATGTAATTATACTATATAGATATATGTATTAGAGGTTTAAAATATTGAGTGAAAAACTAGACGTATACAGGTCGAGGTTGGAGAACCTGAACCCGGTAAAGAGGCTGTTGGTAAAGTGGAAGCTTCAAGAGGTGACTTGTTCTACTACGTGAAGAGTGGAGAAGAGAATCCACGTATTCCAAATACTGTGAGAATCAGGACCCCTAAGCTACAGAAACAATGCAGGTTTGCCGAGAAAACCAAATATTCGTAGATCGAAAACATAAAATCTTTGTCACTGCTATGAAAAGGCATGCATCGATCTTCTTTTGAACTATAAAAGACTCGTTGCTTTCAGGGCATGGTTAGCGGAGTTTAAGTGTAAGTATAATAGTTGTAACAAATGTGAGACAAACTATTCACTTGTTTGAGTGTCTAGAATGTTTTGGAAACTATGGTAGCTTTAGGTGTTTTAAAGCATCCTTGATATTATCTTTTTATTAAGTTGCGTTTTACTGTTAAGAATGAGTTCAAAAGGTAATGAATATTTGACGGGTGTTTGCATGAATACTTTAATTATGCTCTTTGACGGGGCTGTTGACGATAAAATTCCTGAATTAGGGTATAAAACTCCTCTTGAAGTTCTTGAGAAGCCATTTATTGATAGTCTAGCTTCAAGTGGAATATATGGGTGTACGGATCCCAGAGAGTATACTCATTTATTTCTTTTAGAATTTCTTACAGGTAGTAATATTGTTGTTCCCCGGGGGGTTATTGAGGCTCTTGGGCTCGGTGTTCCCTTAAGTTCAAACCAGGTGGCGTATAGGCTTAGTCCAGCAATAATCAAGGACAATACGATTAAGTGGGTTTACAGACTTTCTCGGGAAGAAGAAATAAGGCTACAGAATGCTGTGATGGATTATTTAGGCTTATTAGGGGATCTTAATCCTAGGGTTTACTTTTATGGTGGGGGGAGAGGCGTTATTACGGTAGAGTCTTCTTCTGCTTTGAAACTTCCATCTCCGCCTTCGTCAGCAAGCATCGAAACCATAGATTTAGGAGAGTTTGAAAACTTTATTAGGAAAATAGCTTCCGAAACTGGTGGGCTGATAGTTTTTCCTTGGGGTGGTGGATCATTGAAAACTGTTGAAATTCATAGTCATATTAGATCGGAAATTCACCCAATAGTAGTGGTTTCAAAAAGCCCTTCGGTGCTAGGTGTTGGCGCATTCCTTAAACTTGGAAAAGTTAGAGTTTTCAATTTAGGTGAGAGGTTTCATAAAGCTTTTTTACACCTTAAATTTTCCAATGTTCTTTTACACATCGAAGAGATTGATGAGGTTAGTCACAAAAAGTCCCCGAAGCTGAAAATTTCGTTGCTAAAAGAAATTGATAAGGTGTTAATGGAAAACATCAAACTTATGGAAGGCTGTAAAGTAGCTGTAATAGTTGATCACGGTACATCATCTATAACTGGTAGACATTTAGATGTTAAAGTTCCGTTTGCAGCATCCAACATTATTGACCAGTTAAATCCCAGAATTAGATTTTGTGAAACTAGTGAAAACTATGTTCCTCTTAAGAAACTAGTGAAAGTAATCTTAGGTAGCTTTTAATTCTAAAATATGCGGATGAAACTTACTTCTTTTTAAGACTAAAATCTTTTATAACCGTGTATGCAAAGTTTTCGGTCCTTTTAATCTCATAATCTTTGATCTCTATTTTTCGATCGAAAAGTGGGCAATCAAAAACTAAGGTGTGATATTCACCCATCTCACCGCATGGATCGATGTTTTTATCGATTTCTGATAAAAATAAATGCACAGTATCAGCGTTAAGTTCAAATCCTAGCCATTTTTCATCTAAGTAGCGCAGATCGACCCCGCAAATAAAAGTTTTAATACCTGAAGATACTTCTTCAAAGAGTATTTCTCTCGACTTGTTCGCGTCTCCAACCCAAAGCGGCTCTATAAGTTTAATATTTACCTCATTGCAAATATCGCTTAACCACCGTCTATGTTCCTCAATATATAGATCTCCTGCAACAACGGCATCAATTTCCAGAGAGGAAAAATAATTTTTTAAAATATTCTTTTCCTGTCCCTTTTTGGTTTTTAAAAAGGACACCGGGATATTTAAAATATTTGACATAATTCTTACTATATGGGCATTTTCTGTGTGAGGAGATGGCCTTGGAAACTCGTAAATGACATGAAGTAAACATTTTATGTTAAAACCTTTTTCCAAACTTTTCATGAGGGAAAATACAGATTCCTTTCCTCCAGAAAAGAAAACCACTACATTCAATATTATACCTCCTTTAGACGGCAGGATAAGCACCACATATTCTGCAAAACTTGTTTGAAACTTCCGCTCCACAGTATTTACAGGCATTTGATGCATTTTTGGCTTTAGGGATTTTACAACCAATGGTTTTGAATATTTTAAAGTAGAATGCTTGCTCTTTATCTCGTAGTTTAACTTCCTTAGACAACTCATTAAACTCTTTATCAGACATCATTTGAGCAAATATCGTATTAAGAGCGCTTGCGCCGCTTCCTACTTCTATGGGATCTTTGGATCGCCAAGCAACTTTTTCGGGAAGATATTTCTCTGCGATTTTTCTCAGGATATATTTCCCAATTACTTTGTTATCTTTCTTAACAACTTTATATTGAATAGGAATGCGTAGTGCCAACTTTACCACGTCTTCACTGGTATATGGTTGTCTTACGGTTATTTTAAGGCTTTTAGCTAACTTGCTTGAAGAGAAGCTCCACGTTTTAACGACATTTTTTATCCATTCGTCAATTTCCCTTAATGGTTTCTCGAGTAGGAAGGAATATCCTGCAAAAAGCTCATCGCCTCCGTCTCCAGTCATTACTACATGGTATCCCATCTTCCTACAAAATTCTAGTCCTATATATATTGGTATACTATTTCTGATTTCCACGGGATCGAACACTTTTAATATTTCAATTACTTTGTATGCTGCTTGAATTGCCTCGTCTACATCGAAATATTTTATGTGCTGCTCGGCTCCAAGATGTTTAGCCACTATTGTAGAAAACTGTAAATCGGAAGAAAACGCTTCCTTAAACACGACCGTAACAAGTGGAATTTTTGAATACCTACATGTTAGTGCCGCAAGAACAGAAGTATCAATACCTCCAGAAAAAAGAATAGCATCTGCTGGTTTTTCTATGATGTTTTTTTCAAGAACGTCAGTTATTTGCTGAATTATTGAAGTAATTGTCATTAATGTTCACCGAGGAAATATTAATATATTATAGGATAAGTTATCCTACGTTATTGAATAAATTATTCAAACTATTCATAATAAAGCTTGTGGTGAAGAAAGATGCCGATAAGAACACCTAACGATATATTGATATGTTTTGAAGAAGAGAAAGCAAAGCAATTCATAGAAAAAGTGTGGGGACTAAATCCAACATTTATCTGCGTGATAGGTAACACAGAAACAGCTAAAATTCCAAGGATATCTGCAGCAGGAAAATATCCTGAATTAACCGACTACACACCTGCCGCAGACGTAGAATTACTATTTTACGGAAGATGTAAGTGCATAAAGGGAGTACCCGTCACCCCCGAAGGAATACCAACCCCCGCATTAATTACAATGTCAGCAGTACGGGTTGCAGATATACCAGTATTTGTTGTAAATGCAGGTGTCAAAGTTAAGCCGCACATACCCTTTATAGAGGTTGAAGGTAGTCCAGGAAATGACATAAGAACCGGACGAGCAGTTAAAGATCCAGAAAAAATATTTCAAAGATCAGTTCTTTTAGGTGAAAGTTTTGCAAAGATATCTGATTACTTAGTAATAGGTGAAAGCATTCCTGGAGGAACAACAACTGCACTGGGCGTTCTTCTCGCTATGGGAATAGATGCCGAGGGAAAGGTTAGTAGCAGTATGCCGAATAATCCGCATGATTTGAAACTTCGAGTTGTAAAGGAAGGTTTGGCTTCTACAAACGTTGACCCAGAAAGGTTGAAAAAAGACCCGTTAGTTGCGGCTTCAGCTGTTGGAGACCCGATGATGGTAGCATTTGCAGGGCTTATAGTGGGAGCAGCAAAAAGAATACCTGTGGTTATGGCAGGGGGAACACAAATGGCCGCTGTCTTAGCTATAGTAAAAGGGAAAAATCCAAATGTTTTAGAAAATGTTGTTATAGGTACTACCAGGTGGATAATTGACGATAATACTTCAGATCTTATATATTTGGTGTCTCAGATTGCAAGGGTTCCTGTATTAGCTGCAAATTTAAACTTTAGCTATTCAAAATACGATGGGTTGCAGATGTATGAAAAGGGTGCTGTAAAGGAAGGCGTTGGCGCTGGTGGCGCAACTATTGCTTCTATTTTGAAATCGAAGGGTAATATTACGTGTAAGACTATACTTAGTGATATAGAGAAAAACTATGAACGCCTTCTTTCTCTTAAGCATTGAAACCGTTTACTTAATATTTTTTTAGCTACCTTCAGGTCATTAATAGTGTTCACATTTACAGCAAAGTCCAAGGTTTCTGTAATCAAATATTTCTCATCAAGATGATCTTTATTCAACATTTCGTTTCTATTAACAACGCTAACTCCACGAGGTACTACGATCTGACCATGTACTGTGATCTTAAACGTTGAGGTTATACCTAATGATTCAGTAACATAAAATGGTACTCCAACAACCAGAGAAGATCTTCCCCATTTAAAATAAGTTTTTATTACCATGTCAATTGATTCACCTCTGAGCAACGGCATATCTGCTGGACATACAAATACATGAGGCGATGAAAGGTAGTTCATTGAATATTTTAGGTCCTCAACGTATCCAAGCCCTGGCGTTTTAATAACTTTAAATCCTTTCTTTTCAACGTATTCCTTCGTTTTTGGAGTAAATGGACTAACAGATACAAATATTTCTCTTATGAGTCGAGATTCCGATACTGCGTTGAGAACATACTCTATCATGGGGATTCCAAATATTTTAACAAGCGGCTTCTCCGTACATAGTTCCTTTAGTCTTGTGCCTTTTCCACCTGCCGTTATAATTGCATCAACTTTAGGCATTCTACCACCACGAGAATTATCAACAATATAACTGACCTTGCTATTTCATTTGTTGCTCCTAACACGTCACCAGTAACACACTCAAAATTTTTCATGGCTATTTCCGCCATAACGATCCCTGCTAGACAACTACTGAATATTAGTAGAAGAAATATTATTACAAATTCTACATTACTGAAAATATTGAATATTCCAGTCAAGTATCCTGCTGTATATATTAAAGCCGTAGATAGAATTGTAGATAGTATTAGACTTTTATATTTCGTATTTTTGACAAATATACTTCCAATACCTTCATCCCTAGGCTTACCAATTGCTGCGCAAGTCACCATCGAGTTTCTCGACAAGACTTCCGCGGCAAACGGCGCTAAGAACAGCAAGTAAAAAGGTAGCGAAGATAGAGATGTAACCACCAGTAGGGTGAAAAGAATCGCATGTATTATTCCTCCGGTTCCGGCTCTAACGTCTTTCATTGCTCTTATTTTATCGTCTTTTGAACCCACGGTAATTACGCCATCTCCAAAATCTATAAGCCCATCTATGTGCAAAAATCTATTTGTTCCATGTAATGTTGCAAGTACAATTGTTGATGATACGAGCGGTGGGAAGACATTATTTAATATCAAGAGCATACTGCCTGCGATGAAGCCGAAGAATGCACCTATTAGAGGTAGCAACCAGAATTTCCTAGATAATTCATATACATCATTGCTATCAGCGTTTACTGGTAAGACTGTGAACAGAGAAAATAGAGTCTTAACAGCTCTTAATGCACTCATATATTTTCCTCCAATAGTTTTGAATAGATTTTTGACATGATGCTGCCGATTAGCGATGCAACGATGTCGTCAAGAAATGGGCCGAGTTTTCTAATGATCCCCGGTTTATTCGTGTCGTATCTAACGTATTCGAATAATCCCTTTGTTCCAGCGATGTATTCAGCTAATGCCATTCCTAGTATTTCGTCAGTTAATAAATGAACGGGATCTTTCATAAATTCTTCAGCGCTGAGACCGTAAAGTTTGTTCTTTACACCTGCTTCCTCTAACAAAGCTGCCGCGAGAATCATTGCATTAACATTGATATCTTTCTGTAGAGTCCTCAGCGATCGTATAAACATCTTCTTCAACACTTTAAGATCCCAGCGTGGATGGGGAACATATAGCTCCTTTGCTGCTTCCCACATATCTTTAATACTTATTCCCCTCTCTCCTAGTACTGTTAGGAAGTCTTTAGGACAGGGTTTATCTCCTGCCTTTCTAATAGAGTTAAATACCGCTTCTCTAACGGATTTTGCGATAGCTATTCCCACGTCGGTTGCAGTGCCAGCGTATTTATAACCGTCTCCTATCGGGGTTGCAATTGCAACAGCGTCACTAGTGGTTCCTGTAGCTTCTATTCCATGATCCCATAGGGCCGCGGTTTTTGCTTCGGTTATTGTCATAACGGCATTTGTAAGACCTGTTTTTTGGAGAGGCACGTTTAATATTGATATAATGTTTATTGTTCCAATTTTGTTGTTAAGGTCGTTAGTTTGCGTGTTAGGGTTTTCTCCTGCAAAGGCAGCGTTAGATGTACCTGCGGTAGCAATAGAGATCGCTTTTACATTATTAACTTTTTTCGTTGAAACCGTAAGTACTTTTTTGATATTGCTGGCTGTCATGAAACCTATTGCATTATTTTTTAGCTTTAATTTTCGATACACTTCGAACAGATCCTCTTCTGGCTTTTCGCTACTGTAGTTTTTATGTACTTGAAGTATAACAACCGTGTCTGAAACGGCGAATCCTCCATTTACTACTGCGGAACTGAGAAATTGAAATTTATCTGGTAAGTTTATTATTGCAACGTTTTTTCCATCCGTTTCCGAAAAACTCACTTTTACGCTTAACTCTTCCATTCACAACCATCTCCTTGAAATCATGTTGTAAAAAAGGTTTTCAATTAAGTATTGTACATGAATTCCCACAAAAACATATAACGGAAGTGTAATCAAAACAAGAAATAGAAATGAAACGAGATACATTATTTTTAGTGCCTCCTGTATGTAACATGTATCTTTCGGTATTTCGCCGTTTCCTAAGGTGTAGTAACCTATTTTTTCAAGTTTTATACAGAGACCTCCAGCTAGCGCTGACATAGGCCAGCCACTATTCGGACTTTCTGTTTTTGAATGGTTCCTTTTAGCAATTTTTGCAGACATGTACCAATTTTTACGTAGCAAAGCTGTTGCCAGTATAATAAATAGTACCGACAGTCTCGCTGAGACCCAGTTTGCTAAGTCGTCAAGCTTAGCTGAAAACCACCCGACATTCTTGTATCTTCGATTCTTGTATCCTACCATGGCATCTAAGGTGTTTACTGCGCGATAGGCGAGTGCGGCAGGTATACCCGCGATGCCGAAAAAGAGGAGTGGAGAAAAGATGCTATCAACAATGTTTTCAGAGATACTTTCTATAGTAGCAGAGATAATGTGTTCCTTATCGAGATTCTTAACATCTCTACTTACAATCATTGCCACATTTTTCCTTGCACCCTCGAGATCGCCTTTTTTTAGGCATTCCATTATAGGGGTTGCATGTTGTTTCATGGATTTGATTGCAAAGGTTGTTTTAAACATGAATGCTGAAAGAATTATCCATGCTATTTCTCCAGTAAGCTTTCTGACTGCTACAAGAAGCAACGTGAAACTCAAAGTAAAAATAATGATTATCGAAACTCCTAAGATAACTCCGAGTATTTTTTCTAGTCTTTCATTACCTCGTGGAATTTTTTTATCAATAAAGGAAATAACTTTACCCATCCACACAACCGGATGAAGAACGTAAGGTGGCTCTCCTAGTGTGAGGTCGATAAGAAACCCTAGAAATATTACCGTTGCCGCAATAATCACAATGTTGTTCACGGCAGTCACATTTCTCCGTTTTTTGGCTTTTTTATATGTGTCAAAATAATGTTCATAGCTTCTATTAGTTTATCATTTTTCTCCGGTGTTTTTATTGCAAACCGTGTATATTTTTCGCATGGAGAACCGAAAGATGTACAGTCTCTTACCAAGATTTTCCATTTTAACATAGTTTTTTTGAACTCTTGACTGTTAATTCCTAAACCATCTATGCGTACGAAGAAGAAATTTGCATCAGGGTATATAGGCTTATAGATTTTTGTTTTCTGCAAAGTGTCAAATATTCGATTTTTCTCAGGCTTTATAGCCTTGATTGCTTTTTCCAAGTGGTCATAGCACTCATTTATGAGTTTTGATGCTACAAGTTGCGCAATAGTGTTTACGTTCCACGATAGCCGTGCATTTTCCATATATCTGATTATTGGTTTGCTTCCGATGCCGTAACCTACTCTAAGACCTGGAATTGCAAACGATTTTGTAAGAGAACGAATTATGAAGAGATTGTTATGGTTCTCCACCTCTTGAATACATGAAAAGTTGTTTGGACTTTCTACAAAATCGATGAAGGCTTCATCAAGAAATACTAATATTTCTCTTTTTTCACATTCTTCTACAAATTCTAATATTTTCTTTTTTGTTTCAACTTTACTGGTTGGGTTATTAGGATTGCAAAGGAAAACCGCTTTAATTGAACGGTCAATTTTTTCGAAGAGTTCTTCAAAATTAATTTTAAAACTGTTATCTTCACTTAGTGGGAAATATATTATACGTGCTCCTATAAATCTACATGAAAAAGAATATTCTTCAAAAGTAGGTTGCGGTATAATAACTTTATTTCCTCTTTCCAGAAATACTTCTGAAAAAAGCCTTATTAATTCTACAGACCCTCCTCCAACAATTATTTGATCAACAGAAATATCAAAGTGGTTTGAGATTGCCTCTTTCAACCGCACTGCTGAATCATCGGGGTAATGTTGTATCTTATCGACTGTCTCTAAGAAGAACTGTTTTAGTTCGACGGGTGGTCCGAGAGGGTTGATATTACTGCTAAAATCTTCGACGTCACCATATTGCCAAATATCGCCGCCGTGTTGAGGTCTAGTCAGGCTTAAAATTTCTCGTCTCACTTTTCGTTCTATATCCATCAACCCACAACCTTTAATAAAGAATTATCGCAAAGGTCTCTTTGGAACAACAAAGGTCTCATTTCCATTTCTCATTATGGTTGCTTCTACGCCATAAACCTTTCTAATGAGTTCTTCGGTGATCACTTCTTCTGGTCGTCCAAAGGATACTATTTTCCCGCTATTAAGTATTATTATTCGGTCGCAGTATTTAGACAGCAGATTCACGTCGTGGGATGCGGCGATTATCGTTATTTTCCTTCTTGAGAGTTCTTTAAGGTACTCCATTACCTCTAACTTATACTTTAAATCTAAATGGGCACTAGGCTCATCAACCAACATTACTTTTGGCTTTTGCGCTACTGCTTTTGCAAGCAACGCTCGTTGTTTTTCTCCACTACTTATTTCACTTAGCTTCCTGTCTGCCAAGTGATGTATTCGAAAAGTTTTCAGTACTTCTTCCACTATTTGCTCATCCTCTTTACTTTCCCACCAAATACCTTTAACATATGGATATCTGCCCAAAAACACGAAGTCTGAAACCGTGAGGTTAAATTCACTTGAAAGTTCGGTTGGGACGCTTGCACAGATTTGCGCAACCTCTATAAGTTTCAATTTATCTATACGTTGACCGTCTACGTAGATAACGCCAACTCGAGGTTTTAACACACCACTAATACACCTTAAGAGGGTTGTTTTCCCAGACCCGTTAGGTCCGATTAACCCTAAAAATTCCCCCCTTTGTACTTTAATTGTTATGCCATCTAAAACCTTAACACTTTCATAGTAGAAAGTAACGTCCTCTATCTTTATTATTACAGCACCTTCATACAACATATTCTCTCCCTCTTTTAATTAGCAAATACGCGAAAAATGGAACTCCGATTAACGATGTTATCGCTCCAACAGGTAATTCTATTGGTTTTAATACGGTTCTCGCAATTATATCAGCTATCATGAGAACATTCGCTCCCACAAGCATTACGGTTGGCAGTAAAATCCTATGGTCACTACCCATAAGAATTCGAGCAATATGAGGTACAACAAGCCCTAGGAAGCCTATTATGCCAGTAAACGCAACACATACGCTAGTGAGTAATGATGTTATGATTATCATGAGTCTTTTGAAAGAGTGCACATCGAGCCCTGACTGCATGGCCTGTTCGTCTCCGAGAAGAATGACATTAAGTTCACGAGCATATAGAAGGACTATTATTGAAAGCGACAAGGAGGGAACGAAAATTATCCAAACAACTTTCCACGATACGTAAGCGAAACTTCCAAAAAGCCAGAATAGAGCACCGTGGAGTTTCTCTCCACCTAGTACTAAGAAGATCGTCGTGAAAGATGAGAAAGCTATACCAACTATAACTCCTGCAAGAACATAACTTAATGTCATTCCTCCTGAAGCTTCTGCCAAAAACATTGTTAATAAAAATGCGAGAAGAGCCCCCAAGAATGCCGCAAGTGGAATAGTGTAAAATGGGATTTTTACTATGGTTATTCCTGCAAACATCACAAGACATACTCCAAATGCAGCTCCCGATGATACACCAGTTATGTAGGGGTCAACGAGAGGGTTTCTAATTATCGCTTGCATAACTGCCCCAGCGATTGAGAGACCTATTCCAACGCCAATTACACATATGGCTCTTGGCAACCTTATATGGTAAACTATTAGTTCATTTATGTTGCTCGCCCTACCTCCATTCTTTAAAACATTTATGAGAGAAGTAAGTGCTTCTGAGAAACCCATTTCAACAGGTCCCAAAGTTAACGATAAAATAAATAAAATAAATAGGGTAGATAGCCCAATTACAGTTACCATGACTAATCTTAATATTTTTTGCCTTACTATAGATTCACCCATCTCCGCTCACTGCAATTCAGTTATACGCATAGACAGGCAAAGTCGATGTGGTAAAGACCGCTGTTAAGAATGTGGAAGGTAAATAGTCGGTGTAATTGTCACCAATAACGTTAGGAATTTCTGTTGTATGGAATATGTCTGGATACAAGATTCTTGCCAGTAACTCTACTGCTTCAACAACTCTTACGCTCGGTCTTAAGAAAATATTTTCTCCTTGCCCTATTAGGATGTATACTTTATTATTTTGCACTGCTGGTGTTGAGTTCCAAAGAGCGTCATTTTTCAACGAATTTATAATATCTTCTGGTTCTTCTCCCATCATTGTCGCCGTAACTAAAATTACATCCGGCTTTCGAGCTACGATTTCCTCTAGGCTCACAGTAGGCCAGCCGCTGAGATCAGCAAATACATTTACTCCTCCTGCTAAGTATATGATGCGAGATAAGAAGGTATCGTTGCCGCAAGTGTAAACTGGGTTGAGCCATAGTGCAAATAGCACCGAAGATTTGTTCTCTACATCTTTAACTGCAGATTGCACGTCATTTATTCTGCTTGTCATGTCCTTGACCAGTTTATCTGCTTTATTCTTCTCACCTGCTATCTTTCCGACTAAGCGTATGTTGTCATAAATTTCATCTATCGTTTTACCAGGATATAGAGCGACCGCAGTTATGTTTAGAGAATCCAATTGTCCAGCAAGATCCTGGTGAGCTGGTACTCCTGCATCTAATAGCACAAGATCTGCGTTTAATTTAACGATTTTTTCGAGATTTGGATCCCAATAGCCACCTATACTCTCAATTGTTCCATTTTCACGCATCTCAACAACTTCCGGCGGATAGTCGCAATAATCGGTTACGCCAACAACTTTATCGCCAAGATCCAGTGCGAATAGCAGTTCAGTAATAGATGGAGCTGTTGAAACTATTCTCTGTGGTTTTTCTTCTACGATTACAGTTCTATTTAGTGCATCGGTTATTGTAATGGGATATTTTGGTCCGAATATTATTCCGCTTTTCCACGCCATCCATGTGCCTGTTGATATAGCTGCTATGGCTACTATGACTATTATTATGATGGCAAGTTGTCTTTTGTTAAGAACCGTACCTACCACCCCTCGTAGGATAATTTATCCTAATATGCACGTAATAATATTTAAGCTTATTGCCAATGATCCCTGCCACGTCCAACCTCTTAACAGCTTATTGAAAATGTTAGTTCGCAGTCTTTCAATAATTAAGGTCTATACACTATCATCCAACTATTACCATGCTTGTCTAATAGAGGATCTTCGTAACGCTTGGTACACGTATATCATACTAGTATGAATGAAAACGGTTATCCTAGGTATACGTGTAGTTGGAAAAACCAGTTGTTAAAAATAAGCATGATCCTACATAGCCCTGATGTGGTTCCCATTAAATGCTGGATAATAACATAGGCACATGCAGCTGATCATATACTTGTTTGCGCAACATTCGAATTGTCCTCATAAAATCATCTTTTTGGTTTTTAGGAAAATTTACGGATGATTGATGGTTTATAAAACTGTGACTTGTCTTTCCAAATTGTGTTGGGTTTTTAAGTTTATAGCTTGAATTATGTTTTTAGATTTGAGTTTTAACTTCCGTTATTTCAAGGCTTACATCGATTGCTTTAACTGAATGAGTAATATACCCAGAGGAAAGTATATCTGCTCCCGTTTTTGCATACTTCTCTACATTTTCAGGAGTTATTCCTCCCGATACCTCGATTAAAACCCTATTTCTTAATCCTTCTTCCTTTAATTTCCTTATTGTTTCTTTTATTTTGTCTGGTTTCATGTTATCTAACATTATGATATCTACTCCCTCTTTGGCGGCTATTAAAGCATCCTCTATTTTTTGTACTTCTACTTCTATCTTTTTGGTAAAACTTGCTGCTTTTTTAGCTCTTTTTATGGCTTCTTTAACTCCCCCAGCAATTACAATGTGATTGTCCTTAATTAGAATGCAATCATCTAGTCTTAACCTGTGTGTGTCTCCTCCACCTATTCTAATAGCTTTTTTGTCAAAATATCTGAGACCGGGAGCAGTTTTTCTTGTCCCAGCTATTGTGATTTTTGGGTTCACTTTCCTTGCTTTTTTAACCATTTTATGCGTGAGGGTTGCTATTCCGCTCATTCTCATAAGTAGATTTAGAACTGTTCTCTCGCATATTAAAATGGATTTTGCTGGGCCCTCTATTTCCATAATAACTGTTCCAGCATCTACTTTGCTTCCATCGCTAACTGCACTTCTAACATTTATGTCAAGTTCTTTAAAAAGTATGGAAGCTTCTTCTATGCCAGCTATTATACCTGGCTCTTTTGCAATTATTTGAGCCTTAGCTACAAGATTTTCTGGAATAATTGACTCCGTAGTTATATCTCCGAACCCTATATCCTCTTCTAACATTCTTCTAAGCTTTTCTCTAATTATTAGGTGAGGTGTGGACATTTTGACAACGCCCTTAGAGACTTATGTACACATTGTCGGCATGGTTTTAAAGTTATATTGCATCTGGCTTCGATGCTTACTCCACATTTCATTTTCTCAACCATTTTGTTGAACCCCTTAAAATCCAAGATTTAAAATTTAAATTAGCAGTCATTTAAATGACCATCATATTAATTGATAATAAAGTATCAGAGTCGGATGGTTAAAAATGAAGATTATAGCCGTTGAATATGCTCTTGGAGGTTTTTGCCGAGAAGAACTTGCTGAAGAAATACTTCTTGAAGGATATGCGATGCTTCGAGCCCTAATAGAAGATCTGAAAAGAGCAGGATACGATGTTCTGACTACTGTTGATTCTAGAGTTTTAGAATACTGTCAATTAGCAGCTGATGAAATTATTACTGTGCCTAGAGGAAGAAATCCTCTTAAACTTCTCGAACCTTATTTAACACATGTTGACGGAGTAATAGTTATAGCTCCCGCCTTTAAAGAGGCACTACACAATATAACACGTTTCTTTGAAGGAAAGGGTATAAAGGTTCTTGGTTCATCATCGAATGCAGTTAAAATATGCTCAAATAAATACGCAACGTATAATGTTTTAAAAAGGGCTAAGATATCGATTCCAAAAACTTTCCTTGGCTTATTTGATGAAGATATGGAGTCTTTGGAAAGTGAGGCTCTAAAAATAGGGTATCCGATTGTTGTGAAGCCTGTTGATGGAGTTGGTTGCGCGGGGCTCTCAATGGTTAACAAGAAAGAAGAATTAGAAGTTGCTGTAGAGAGAGTTAGAAATGAAACACATGAGGATTATTTTCTGATTCAGGAGTACTTGAAAGGGGATCATGCAAGTGTTAGCCTCATTAGT
>CAYYZD010000016.1:12625-14370 GCA_964476035.1 uncultured archaeon | reverse complement strand
CAAGCGAATTCCCAGAACAACTAACACTCATAGAAAACATAAACAAACTCACAAAGGATTTAATTTATGAAGTTGGAGACGGAGAGGTACGTATATGCTCCTTAAGTTTGGATGCTATGGAAGAAGCATTAAAACTGATATCAGAGGTTAAGGATGATCCAAACATATCGAGCATAATGATATGGGAGGAAGAAAATCTATATAATAGGGAGCTAAAATATGCTTATTGGGAGATAACAGCTAAATTGGAGAGAGAATACTATAGGGCTGTAGTTCCAGAATTCAACATAGAAAAATCTAGCAGAGATCCTGAGAATGTTAAAGCTCTCAGGAAAGCTGGATGGGGTAAGTGGGGTGGAGGAGGAGACATAATATTTATTTCAAATGGATTTGACATCAGTTCAGGTTACCTAAACTTCACAAAGTGGGAAAAATACCAAAAATGGAAGGAAAAACCCTAAAGTGGATCGAAGAAAACAAAGCAACCATACAAATCATAAACTGGATTTGAACACCCTCCATCTTTACGAAAACGCTCACAAAATATCCCTTCTTTTCCTTAAAAATTTAATAAAACCCGCCAAAGTAAGCATTTTTTCTACGTGGAGTAGCGGCTAGCCTAACTCCTCTCAAAAAGCTTAAACAAAACACCTACACGCCTAGTAGCATGACATATTTCAAACCTCCCATTTCAACTCCAAAACACGCAACAAACAACAAATTAAAATTAATCGTTAACCAACCTCAATTCACAACACAATCCAAACACAACAATTAGCAAAAAACATACCATAAAACCGATAAAAAACAACAAAATAAAGAAAAGAGGATGATGCCGCCGCTGGGATTTGAACCCAGGACGTCCGGATCTTCATTCCGGGTGTCGGGCGTTTTGGTTTTTGTTTGCCCTGAGGCTGTCCGGCGCTTTTGGGTTTTGGTTCTCCCAGGCTGAGCTACGGCGGCTTTTTTAATGTTTTGGATTTTTATCGTTTTGTTTGGTTTTTGTGGGAACCAAGCTACGGGAGCTTGGTCGTTTATAGTGTTGTGATGTTCTTCCTAAAAAGTTTACTCTAGTTACTTTGTATGTTTTTGTTTGTTTTGAGTTGTTGGTTTAAGATTTTTGGTAGTGGTAAGATTGTAAGAGTTATATATCGGTTTGCTACGGTAATCGAATATTTGCTTAATTTCTTGCTTCTTTATTTCTTCGCTAATCTTTATGCTTAATGCATGTTTGGTGTTATTTTTCTTTTATTTCTAGTTCTTTTACTTTTAGGATTATTATTGTTAGGGATATTAGGTTTAGTATAAGGAGTGTTATGAAGGGGGTTATTTTGCTTAGGTATTGGTAGGTGTAACCTCCATAGATGCTTCCCGGTCTTGTTTGTTTTTCTCCCCCCAAGGCAGTCACCTAGCTGTTTGATTTCACGGGTTGCATTTTGTTTATGTTTGGCGTTGTTTAACTTGCAGTATTGTTATATTGTTATTGCATTTTCTTTTATTAACTGTTTGTGTAGATGTTGTGTTGGTGGTCTTTTTGTTAAGTCGAGTGTTAGAGGTTAATGTGATTAAAAAGGATTGGAGGAAGGTTGATCTAAGATTTGCTTTTGTTTATCCAAATGTTTATAGGGTTGGTATGTCTTCTTTTGCAACTCAACTTCTATATTTCTTATTGAATTCTAGGGAGGATGTTCTTTGTGAACGGTGTTTTTTACCTTATCAGAGAAGGGTATCTCCTAGTTCCTTGG
>CAYYZD010000016.1:4124-12615 GCA_964476035.1 uncultured archaeon | reverse complement strand
TTGGAGTCAGGGCGTGGTTTAAGGGAATTTGATGTTGTTGGTTTCAGTTTGCAGTTTGAAACCGACTATGTTAATGTTGTTGATATGCTTCGTAGATCTAACGTCCCTGTACATTCTAAGGACCGTTCTGAGAAGGATCCTTTAATTATTGCCGGAGGCCCGTGTGCTTGGGAGAATCCTGAACCTATTGGTGATTTTATTGATTTTTTCGTTATTGGTGATGCTGAAGCTGTTATAGATAAGCTTATTGACCTTTTTCTGGAAATAAGAAACCCCAGAGAGAATTTAGAAGCGTTTGCTGATATCAAGGGTATATATGTTCCGTCTTTAGGTAAACGTCGTGTAAAACGTGCACAGATTAGGAACCTCGATGATTGTCCCCATCCAATTGCTGAAGTCGTCCCTCAAGTTGATGAGAATAGTCCTTTTGCCCCCGTTTTTGGCAAATCTTTTCTTCTAGAGGTGGTTCGTGGCTGTAATCGTGGCTGCAGGTTTTGCCTTATAGGCTTTCAAAATAAACCCATGAGAGCTAGAAGTATTGAGGTCTTAAAACATCTTATTGACAAGGGACCTAAATTTTCCCGAGTTAATAAAGTTTCTCTAATAGGGTCGACCATTTCAGATCATCCTGACTTTGAGAGTCTATGTTGGTATATTGTGGATAATGGCTTTGAAATATCTGTTCCATCTCTCCGGGTTGATGGCTTTTCCGAGTCTATTGCTGAAGCTTTAGCAAAAGGTGGGCAGAAAACTGTTACCTTTGCTCCAGAAGCTGGAACTTACAAGCTGAGAAAAGCCGTGAAAAAACCTTTTACTGAGGATCAAATTTTGTCAGCTATTATTACGGCTAAAAAATATGGAATTAAACATATAAAGCTGTATTTTGTTGTTGGGTTGCCAGGAGAAGATAAAAAGGATTTACAGAGCATCATTGATTTAATACGTAAAATTATAAATTCAGGTTGTGCTCCAAGTGAGCTTCATGTAAGTTTTACTCCATTTATTCCAAAGCCACATACACCCTTTCAATGGTTAGCCCAGCTCCCTCTAAAAGAGCTTAATGAACGCTTAAAGTTTCTTGTTAAAAATTTAAAGAAGCTCGGTCTAAATTATGTTGATTATCTTGACCCTAAGTGGGCTAAAATTCAAGCAGCATTATCATTGGGAGATAGAATGCTTGGAAAAATAATTGAATATGTCGCTAAACATAGCGGTAGTCTGGGTGCATGGAGAAGAGCTCAGAAAACATTTAACATAAGCCTAACGGATTATAGTGATAGAGCGAAGAATTTCGAAGAAGAGTTGCCTTGGTCGCATATTGATGTAGGGGTAAGCACGAACTTCCTATTTAAAGAATATGAGAGAAGCTTAGAGGAAAATGGAAAATAAACGATATTTTCACTGCCATTTTCTTTCTTTTTAATTATGTTTTAAACTTCTAGATACTTTTAAATAATGCTTCTAAACTACCTTTTATAGAGGGGTTGAAATTGACTGCAAATAAACGGAGAAAAAGAGAGGCAGCAAGAAAGAGAATATCCAAGATGGTAGATGACTTTATGGAACGCCAGATCATTAAAATGCAAAGAGCAATAAAAGGGGAAGAAGAATACCAAAGTTTAGACGATGATATGGTGGAAGATTTTCAATCATTATCATTTGATAAGAAAGTGTTTAAAGAGCTTTTCCCTAACCTAGCTAGAGAACTGGAAGAAGATGTGTATAGTGTTGAGCTCCATGGTGTACGAGGCAAGTCATTTGACGAAGCTCAAATCGACGAACTAAGACACCCAGATGTAATTAGTTTTATACGACGTGCTGAAACAGAGGAACAGGCACTAGAAGTTATTGATTTTATGGAGAGGAGAGGTGAAATTTCAAGGGAATATGCAAACAAATTGAGAGAGCAACTCAAAACTAAAGGCCTTAGAAGTTTTGGCCCAAAAAAGGAACCCGGATACTACTTTAAACGATACTACAAGAAAGCTTCTCAAGAAACTATTTGAAATCATAACTTTCTAATTTTAGATACCACATAATATAAACAGTTAATAGTTACGCGTATAGAGTTTGTAACTATAATATACTAATAATGCATCATCACTAACTAAAATATTGTAGCAATTTGAGTACACTGCCGTGTTAAGGTGTTAATATTGCTTATAGGACTTCTAGGAAAACCATCATCAGGTAAAACAACTTTTCTAAATGCAGCCTGTTTAACATCATATAAAACAGCAGACTACCCATTTACGACGATTGAAGCACAACCTGGAACAGCTTATGTGAGGGTTAAATGTGTTTGTAAAGAACTTGGTGTCGTAGATAATCCTCGCAACAGTATTTGCATAGATGGAACTAGGTATGTTCCAATAAATATGTTAGATGTTGCAGGTCTGGTTCCAGATGCTTGGAGAGGTAAAGGACTTGGTAATAAGTTTTTAGATGATCTACGGAGGGCAGATGCACTTATACATGTTGTAGACGCTAGTGGAACTACGGATGCAGAAGGCCGCCGAGTTGAACCTGGAAGTTGGGATCCTGTTGAGGATGTAAGGTTCCTTGAAAGAGAAGTTGCCATGTGGCTTACCCAAATAATTATGAGGGATTGGCGTAGGTTAACTGGACGTGTAAGAGCCGAAAGAATCCCATTTGCTGAACTAATGGGTGAACGGCTTTCAGGCCTGAAAATAAATAAAGAACACATAGTAATTGCTGTTAAAAACGCTGAACTAGAATCCAAAAGTCCAGATAAATGGAGCGAAGAAGAGATATATCGATTCGCCTTAGAACTTAGAAAAGTTGCAAAGCCTATGATCATAGCTGCAAATAAAATTGATTTACCTACCGCTCCCAAAAATGTCGAAAGACTTCAGAGAGAACTAAAAGGTGAATACATTGTTATTCCATGTTGTGCAGCAGGTGAATATGCACTTCGACAACTTGCCGAAAGGGGGATAATAAAATATAGACCAGGCGATTCAGATTTCGAGATTTTGAAACCTGATAAACTTACAAGCAAAGCAAAAGAAAAGCTCGAAAAACTAAGGGAAGAAGTTCTGCACAAATATGGATCAACCGGCGTTCAACAGGTGCTTGACGAGACGGTCTTTAACCTATTAAAAATGTTGGCTGTTTTCCCTGTTGAAGACGCTTCAAAGTACACTGATCATGAAGGCAATGTCTTGCCGGATGTTTTTCTTCTTCCGGAGGGATCTACTCCACGAGATCTTGCATATAAAATTCACACAGAACTTGGAGAGACATTTATCTACGCAGTAGATGCGAGAACAGGAATAAGGCTTGGAGAAGATTACAAAATTAAAAACAGGGACGTAATAAAAATCGTCGCCGCGGCAAGGCGTAGATAAATTAAATAGACGCGAAGTTTTTAAACTTAACCCATCGTTTTAATATTCAGTCAAAATAGGGTGAACTAAATGGTGAAAATTTTAGTATCCGATCCCCTTCATCCAGATGGTATAAGAATGCTTAAAGACGTTGGATTTGAAGTTGTAGAACAACCAGATATAAGCTATGAAGAGTTAAAAAAGAAAATAAAAGAGTTTAATGTCTTAGTTGTTAGAAGCAGAACAAAAGTTACCAAAGAAATCATCGATTCAGCGGAGAAATTAGTTCTAATCGCGAGAGCTGGTGTAGGACTAGATAACATCGACGTTAAAGCGGCGCAAGAAAAAGGTATCACTGTAATGAATGCTCCAGAAGCTCCCACGTACTCCGTTGCTGAACTAGTAATAGGACTAATGATATCAGTTTTAAGAGGAATCCCGAGAGGAGACACAGCTCTAAAGGATGGAAAATGGATAAAAAAGCAGCTCTTAGGCAGGGAATTAAACGGTAAAACACTTGGAATAGTAGGGTTTGGTAGAATAGGACGAGAAGTGGCAAAACGTGCACTTGCTTTTAACATGAAAGTTCTCGCATATGATGTTATCGGAGAATTAGCTAAAAAGGCAAAAGAACTTGGAGTAGAATTTGTAGGAACAACAAGAGAAGCATTAAACAAGCTCCTAAAGGAATCAGACATTATAACCTTACATGTCCCACTTTTACCATCAACTCGCCATATGATCGGTAAAGAGGAGATTTCCCTGATGAAAAGAGGTGCAGTGATCATAAATACGTCGAGAGGTGGAATAATAGACGAAGAGGCGTTATACGACGCATTAAAGGGAGGAAGAATTGCAGCAGCTGCGTTAGATGTATTTGAAAACGAACCACCAACAGGCATTTCCCTAAAACTTGTGCAATTGCCTAATGTGGTTGCCACCCCTCATATTGGCGCGTCAACTGAAGAAGCTCAAAGAAAAGCTGCAACTATAATAGCACAAAAAATAATTGACTACTTTTCGTCAAAACAGTAAAACGGTGCTAGGACCTAAAAGATAAATTATATAAGGAACTGAGAAAGTTCAACAGTAACTGAATATTTTAACCGAAACCTTTAATTAAGAATTTGTATTTGGCTCTTGCAGCAGTGGCGGGGAACTCCCGCAGGGATGTGCCCAGTATTTAAATGGGTGAACCGTAATCAAGGATGGAGGTAAAAAATTGGTAAAAGGAATGTACCATTACATTAGAGAAGCGTGGAAAAATCCCGATGAAACATATGTTGACGAACTCATGCGTGAAAGGCTTCAAAAATGGAGAAGAGAACCAACAGTAGTCAGAATAGACAAGCCTACACGCTTAGATCGAGCTAGAGCTCTAGGCTATAAAGCTAAACAGGGCTTCATCGTAGTTAGGGTTAGAGTTAGAAGAGGGTCTTTAAGAAAACCTAGACCTAGAATGGGAAGAAAACCGAAGAAAATGGGAACAGTAAAAATTACTCCAGGTAAGAACCTACAATGGATTGCAGAGGAACGAGCAGCTAGAAAATTTCCAAACCTAGAAGTTTTAAATAGCTATTGGGTAGGAGAAGATGGAAAACACAAGTGGTTCGAAGTTATAATGGTTGATCCTCACTATCCAGCAATAAAAAACGACCCAGACATTAATTGGATCTGCAATAAAGAACATAAGGGAAGAGTATTTAGAGGACTAACGGGAGCAGGCAAAAAAGCAAGAGGATTAAGAGGCAAAGGTAAAGGAAGAGAAAAAGTCAGACCAAGTCTTAGGGCACACGGAAGAAGAGGAAAATAAATCTAAACTCGAAACATACCTCAAATATACTATTTTTAAACCAAGGTATATGTTACGCCCTAAAGAAATTAATATCTATGTAATTTTCTAAACCTTAAGTGGGTGATTTTATTTGAGTATTAGAGTGGTGTCAGTAAACATTGAAACCTTCGCGCATGCAACTGAAGACCCAGAAAAAGTTCTTAAAAGCCTTAAATTTATCTTACCAGAAGAAATTCTTGATGAGGTTAAAATAAAGCGAGAAGAGCTGGAGGGCCACTATAAAAATCCAATAATAATTTTCAGAGTAACCATAAGGAGAAGAGGTTTGGCTAAAAAAGTGCTTTCACATATAGCCAAAATTTTGTCTGAAAGAGACAAAAAACGAATAAAATCTTCCTTTGATAGAAGATTAGACCCTTCAGGAAACTTGTACCTACGTTTTGACAAACAAGAGGCATATTTAGGTAAAGCGGTCTTAACAGAAAGCGGAGATAGCATACGCGTCAAAATAGCCTTCACATCTCACCCATTAGAGTTAAACAAAATTTTGGGCTTCTGCAAAGAACTTGGATTGGTGACATAATGTTGAAAAAATATATAGACATGTATGTAAATTCATCTGTTTTTCGACCTGAAAATCAAATTGACAAAATTCTACATACCATATCGGAATTAGGTTACACAGCTATTTGTATATCTTTTAAAAAAGATTTTAGCAACATTTTTGAGAAAATAAAGCAAAAAGCGGAAGTTCTCGATTTAGAAATCTATCGAAGAATCGATCTTTTACCTAAGAATGTTGAGGAATTAAAAGTTAAACTACGTCAAGTTCGAAGAAAGTTCGAAATTATATCAGTTAAATGTATAGATAAAAAAATATGCACAACAGCAGCTCGAGATCGTAGAGTTGATGTATTAAATTTCCCAACACTCGAAGCCTTAAAAAACTTTACAGAGTCTACAGCAAATTTAGCCATAGAAGGGGAAACAGCCATTGAAATCTGCCTTAAGCTATTCTTAGATGTAAAAGGGATAAGAAGAGCTAGACTTATCGCTGAATCGAGGAGAATTGCAAAAATCGCTTTAAAAAAGGGAGTTAAAATGGTGATAGACAGTGGTGCAGAGAGCATTTTTGAAATGAGAGCGCCTCAGGAACTATGTTCATTAGGATATTTACTAGATCTCCCTAAAGACGATGCCGATCTAATGGTGTCAGAAATACCTTTTAGTATCATTAAAACAAATGTATCGAAGCTATCTACTAGCTTTATCCTTCCAGGTGTTGAAATAGTCAATAGGGAGGAGAAAAATTGGTAAAAGAAGACAGAAACAGATACATAGTCTTCAAAATATATTCAGACAACTATATTTCAAAGGAAGATTTAACTAGAAACATTTGGAGGACCTTATTAGCTATGTACGGAGAATATGGAGCGAGTAAGACAAACTTCTGGTTGATCGAGTACAATGAAAATACCAAAAAGGGTATAATAAGATGCACTCACACGACAATTAATATGATACGCGCAGTTTTAACATTCATAACCAAGATAGCGGAAACTCCAGTCATAGTAAGAACATTAGGAGTCTCAGGTACGATAAAAACAGCAAAAGAAAAATTCTACTGAGCCCTAAATAAAATGTTAAATCGTTACGATCGTAATATGAACAAGCAAAGTTCAAGACACAGCTTAATTAAAAATAATTAATTTATCGATTGCAACAAAAACCTTAAAACCACATTAAATAATTATTTTTTGGAGATGATGACGCCGTCCCAGACAGAGTTGCTGCAATGATGAACTCGCGACGACCTTGATCCATCATATTTTTGTAAGATCGTTACTTTTCCACAATTTCCACGCTATGTATTTTTCCCTCAATGAATTGCCATGCCGCCACTTCGTAACCTTTTTCCCCTAATATTCCAATTATTAGCCAAACCACCGGATTTATCTCCATGTACTCGATATCAATTGCTGAAGGCTGCGAAGAAGCGGGATGTGAATGAAAAATTCCTACAATTTCTTCTCCCTCTTTTTCTGCTTCCATATAAGTTTCGTAAAGGATCATAGGATCTATTAAGAAACGTATAGATGATTCAGCTACATTAGGTGTAAACTTCACCCTTTTAACTATTGCAACTTTATCTTTAACTAACCCGATTAATAAACCACAAATTTCAATGTCCGGGTTTTTTATAGATTCTTTAACAATTTCTTTCAAATACTTTGTGGGAATCTCTATTTTTTCGATTTTTAACATGTCTCTTACTCCTGTAAAAGATCCTTAAGTATCAAATATGTTTCCACATTTCTTGTTTCCCCTAAAACTTTCAATTTTTCTTCCAGAAACCTGCTTAAAGCATTTAAGTCCTCAACATTAATCTTCAATAATAAAATAGTTCGACCTGCTAGGAAATAGGCTTCTGAAACCTCCTCCAAACCTTTTAACTTCTCAACTAATTTACTAGTTTCCTTAACATCGACAGGTATACTAATAAAGGCCTGAACACTTTTCCCTATTTTAACAGGATCTATCACAACTGTAAACTTTCTTATCACTCCCTCTTTAATTAACTTTCTGACCCTTCTTCTAACTGTGACTTCTGTTCTTCCGATTTCTTCAGCTATTTTTCGATAGCTCATTCTTCCATCTTTTTTTAACAGTTCGATGATTTTTCTATCTATTTTATCTATTTTCACCACTTCTTTCACCAACATCATAAGTACAAACTATTCAAGAACAATATACTGTTAAGCGAAAAATTAATTTTACATCTTAATAGGTTTTCATACACTTAAATTTTAGATGGGTGTTAAAGATGTATCGTAGAAATATGGCGTATGGTAGCGAAGGAAACGGTTTAATTAGAACGGCCATTATCTCAATAGTTATAGTTGCATTATCCTTGACCTTTATATTTGGCTTTTGGGGAGATTTATACCCTTTTAATAGAGTTGCGGAATTTCTTACAAATATAAACTCTAAATTACTTGATGCGGTAGAAATCATACTGCTTATAATGACATACGCTTTTGCCATAATTTTTGTGGCAATGATAAGGGAGTGGATGAGAGAAGTTGCCGGTTGGGTGGAGGTAATTGCGCTCGGAATAATAGTAGTAGTTTTAGCCGGGGTCTTATTTTCATGGATACATGCTTTAATTACATCTGTTGGCTGCGCATTATTTGTAGCCTATCTATATTTCATTCAAAAGGGAGAATGACACAAAATTTATAACCTCCAGAATATAAATCGGTTAGACCACTATCGACTTCCCGAGTCAAATTTTAACGTAAAGTCGATAGTGGTCTAACCGATTTATATTCTGGAGGTTATAAAT
>CAYYZD010000016.1:0-4114 GCA_964476035.1 uncultured archaeon | reverse complement strand
AATAACTTTTTACCTTTCTCGAACCTAACATTATACGGGGGTAAACATATGTTCACACCTGGGTTTGGATACGACCGTGCTATAACAATATTTAGCCCCGATGGCAGATTATTTCAAGTTGAATATGCTTTAGAGGCCGTAAAACGTGGCACAACAGCTGTGGGAGTAAGATCTCCTGAAGGGGTAGTTTTAGCAGTAGAAAAAAGAATAGTTCCATTACAGGAATCCGTAGAAAAAATATTCATAATCGATGAACATATCGGCACCGCAATTGCTGGATTAACCTCAGATGCAAGAATTTTGGTCGCCGAAGCTAGGCTTCAAGCGCAAATTAATAAATTAAATTATGATACTCCCATACCTGTCGAAATTTTAACTAAAAAAATTGGAGATTTAAAACAATTGTATACTCAACATGCAGGAGTAAGACCTTTTGGTGTTTCCCTTTTAATTGCGGGTGTAGATGATTATGGCCCACATCTATATGTAACCGATCCATCTGGAACATACTGGGGCTATAAAGCCGCAGCGATTGGTGCCGGAGCATCTTCAGCCATGGAAGTGCTAGAAAAAGAGTACAAGGACGACTTAAAAATAGACTCAGCCATTCTGCTAGCATTAAAATCCCTAAAAAAGGCAATGGGTAGCGAATTCGACTCCAAAAAAGTAGAAGTAGCCATAGCCCTCATGAAAACCAGGAAATTTGAAAAACTCTCGCAAAAAGAAGTTGAAAAATACCTTAAAAAACTCAGCGAGTAAAGGTGAGAGGCATTGAGCGATATCAGAGGTGAAAAGTGGGTTAGACTTGAAAACGCTATCATTGCAAGACTTGAAACCCACGGAACAAGATTCGAAATAATTGTAGACCCAAAATTAGCATGGGATTTAAAGGAGGGCAAAGACATCGACATAAGAGAAGTATTAAAAGGATACATAATCTTTGAAGATCTAAAACACGGAAAAAGAGCTTCAGAAGAAAAACTAAAAGAAGCTTTTGGAACAGATGACATATTTGAAATCGCAAAAACCATAATCCAAAGAGGACAACTACAATTAACTGCAGAACAAAGAAGAAAAATGATTGAGGAGAAAAAGAAAAGAATAATCGATCTCATCTCAAAATACTGCATTAATCCTCAAACAGGCCTTCCACATCCCCCCTTGAGAATTGAAAAAGCATTAGAAGAAGCCAAAGTAGCAATAGATCCATTTAAAGACCCTGAAACACAACTCAAAGACATTGTCAAAGCATTACAGCCAATTATACCCATTAGAATGGAAATGGTAACTCTCAAGATCAGAGTTCCAGCTGTCTTTACAGGGAAAGTTTACGGATTAATAATTAATACTGGTAACCTCCTAGAGGAAAGATGGCTAGCAGATGGGTCGCTTGAAGCACAAATAGAATTACCAGCTGGAATTAAGGTAGATTTCCTAGAAAAAATAAATAAAATCACAAAAGGACAAACAAGAGTTGAGGTTGTTAAAAAATTTTAGCAGGTGAATAAAATGCCAATATACTTTCAAAGTAAAGATATAGTTTTGCCAGGAGATCTCCTGGCTGAGGGAGATTACAAAGCAGGCACAGGTACATTTAAAGAAAATTCTAAAATATATTCCGCAGTTATCGGATTGTTTGAAATTCGAGGAAAAATACTCCGTGTAATCTCCCTCGAAGGCACCTATATCCCTAGACCAAATGATGTGGTTATTGGCAAAATTGTTGATGTTTCCCCCACTAATTGGAAAGTTGAAATAAGAGCTCCATATCTTGCAAATTTACCCGCCGCAAACTATTTTGAAAAGCCAATAGATCCATTGAAAGAGGACATTAGAAGGCATCTAAATGTTGGTGACATAATCGTTGCAAAAATAGTATCTTTCAATAGAACTCAAGACCCTCTTCTAACTACTAAAGATAGAGGCCTTGGAAAGCTTAAGGGTGGAAGAATAATTGAAATGGCATGCACAAAAATACCGAGGCTCATTGGCCGCAAAGGGTCGATGGTAAATATGATTAAAGAGGAGACTGGCTGTAGAATAGTAGTAGGTCAAAATGGAAGAGTATGGGTTTCATGTAAAAACCCTGAATATGAAGAACTAATTGAAAAAGTAATTAGAAAAATAGAGTTAGAAGCTCATACCTCTGGTCTTACGGATAGAGTAAGGGAACTTATAAGAAGAGAAAAGGAGAGGTTTGAAAAATGAAGATTATTAAACATGAGATACCTGATAAATTAATTAGTGAAGATGGTATAAGAACAGATGGAAGAAAACCTCATGAACTTAGACCAATAAAACTTGAAGTAGGAATTTTAAAAAGAGCTGATGGATCAGCCTATATAGAACAAGGGAAAAACAAAATAATGGTTGCTGTATATGGTCCAAGAGAACTACATCCAAGACATTTAGCTCTACCAGATAAAGCTCTTTTAAGATGTTTTTATAGAATGGCATCATTCTCGGTTGAAGAGAGAAAAAGCCCAGCCCCGAGTAGAAGAGAAATAGAACTATCAAAAGTTATTAGAGAAGCGTTAGAACCAACAATATTCTTAGAAAGGTTCCCAAAAACCGCTATAGACGTATTCATAGAAGTACTCCAAGCAGATGGAGGAACTAGATGCGCCAGCATAACAACAGCAGCACTTGCATTGGCTGACGCAGGAATCCCTATGAGAGACCTTGTTTCAGCCGTAGCAGTTGGAAAAGTGGATGGATATATAGTTCTAGATATAAATGACCTAGAAGACAAATATGGCGCAGGCGACATGCCAACCGCCATAATGCCTCGAAAGAAAGAAGTAACACTCATCCAACTAGATGGACAATGGACGCCCGAAGAATTTAAACAAGGATTTGAACTTGCATTAAAAGGCTGCGAACAAATATATCAACTTCAAAGAGAAGCCCTAAAAAGAAGATATATTGAAATAAGGGAACAAGCAGCAAAGGAGATGGAGAAACATGCAGAAAATCCATAAAATAGTATCAGAAATAGAAAAGGAAAGCATACTGTCACTTGCTGAAAGGGGTAAAAGAATAGATGGAAGAGGATTAGATGATTTTAGAGAAGTATCAATTGAAGTTGGCGTTATCGAGAAAGCCGAAGGATCAGCATACGTAACCTTGGGTGACACGAAGATCATGGCCGGAGTTAAAGTAGAAATAGGAGAACCTTTCTCAGACACCCCTGATAAGGGAGTATTCACAGTTAACGCTGAATTCGTTCCACTTGCGTCACCGCTTTTTGAACCTGGACCACCCGATGAAGATGCCATCGAGCTTGCCAGAGTGGTTGACAGAGGTATAAGAGAGAGTGAAGCGTTAGATCTAGAAAAATTGTGCTTAATTCCAGGAGAGAAGGCTTGGATTATCTTTATAGATATATATATTCTTGATCATGCTGGAAACCTGTTTGATGCTTCAGCTCTTGGCGCTATTGCAGCTCTCTTAAATACGAAAATACCAGAAGTAAAAGTGGAAGATGGAGAAATAAAGGTATTAGACAAATGGATGCCTTTACCAGTTAGAAAAATACCAGTTTCAGTAACATTTGCTAAAATAGACGATAAACTTATCGTAGACCCGTGTATCGAAGAAGAACATGTAATGAATGCAAGACTAACAATAACCATGGATGAAGAAGATAATATCGTTGCAATGCAGAAAGGTGGAGTAGGAACATTAAAAGTAGAAGACGTTTATAAAGCCATTGAAATAGCTAAAGTAAAAACAAAAGAATTCCGTGAGAAAATACCAAAAGGTGAGTCCAATGGGTAGAACGAAGAAAGTGGGAACAACAGGGAGATTTGGTGCAAGATACGGATCAACCATAAGAAAAAGGGTAAGAGAAATAGAGGAAAAAATGAAACTACCACATAAATGTCCAAAGTGTGGAACCAAAGCTGTTAAGCGAATCAGCGTTGGAATATGGCAGTGTAGAAAATGTAACCACACTTTCACTGGAGGCGCCTACATACCAGTAACGGGAGTAGGAAAAGCAGTGGCGCGCGCCGCACAAAGACAAGCAAGCAAAGTAAAATGACGGTTTTAATAACCACATCACGTAGACCTACAAGAAGAACACGTTCTCTTTGCAACGATTTAGCAAGGG